>JAZOUV010000041.1:0-7150 GCA_045658315.1 Eubacteriales bacterium | reverse complement strand
CAGCAAAAAATACAAAGAAAAAATCCAAGCCCTAAGACTTGGATTTTTGGTGCGGGTAAGAGGACTTGAACCTCCACGAAGTTGCCCCCACTAGAACCTGAATCTAGCGCGTCTGCCAATTCCGCCATACCCGCATATATGACTTAAATTCCTTCGAAATTCTTAGAACCGAAACGGTTTGTTAGAAATCCGTTAGAAATAAGTGTTTTTTTGAGATTTTTGAACAATCCATAATCAAGGTCAAAAATCGTGAAACCCGTTGATTTTATGCGGTCCTTCGGAGAAAACAGCAGAGGTCCAAAAGAGCCTCTCGCGCGTTAGTACCTGAATCTAGCGCGTCTGCCAATTCCGCCACACCTGCAAATATGATTCTTGCATATTCTAACATCTTTAATCAAATATGTCAATAGATTATTAAAATAATCCGAAAAAAACAAGCAAATCTGTTGGAACTCAATTATTTTTTTCATTGACAAAAAGAAGGGGGATTGGTATAATTATTTTGTAGTCCAATAAAAGAGAGCGTTAATTATGAGCACTTTGAAAAATAATATAAATCACAGTGTTGGCGATACTTATATTTGTGTGTTTCGGTAAATACTTTGAGTGACGAAACGGTGTTGGAGGAAAAAGAAAAAATAAGAAATGTATTTAAAAAATGCAAAAAACAACAATTCTCTTATAAACATTAATCAAATTCAGCTTTCAGATACAAATGCACTGAAGGATGCTTTGGCAGAGCTAAACGGAAGAACAAGCGAATATGGACTTGTATTGACAGTTAAGCAGGTGAACAGACTTGCCGATGCGGTACAGAGAGCATTAAGGGAAAGTGATAGGGTAGAGATAGGCACAGGAATAATGCCTATACTTGCCGATGAGTTTTCGGCGTCGATATTTGTGACACAAGAGAATTATGCAGCTTTGCTTGAGGAGCTTGTATATATTTTCTTTCAGGTTAAGACTGCCGTATGCGACAGAATATCGGACAAGGACCTTGTAAGGCTTTTAAGGGATTATTATGAAAATAAAGCAATGGGGTCTGTAGATATTATGAGAGACAGAGATGTTGATCTACTAATTAAATATATTGAAACGGAACAGGGCTCGGGAGATTTCTGCGAGGGGGATGTTTACGAGTCAGAGAGCTACACGGATGAAAGAACTTAAAAATTTTTACGGGAATGCATTGAATTACGAATATATAAACTTTTCCGATTATTTTCGCACTCTTTCAAGTGAGGGAAAAAGGCAGTCTTTTATAGGTGAAAAGAAATTTGGAGTAATGAAGACCCAAATCGGAGAGATACTGTCTGAGCTGATCGCAGAATATACAGGGTACGAAAGTACGTCTGTTATGAAGGAAACTGCCAACGATATTTTTGTTTCTCTACTGTATTGTCTTGATATGGCGTTGTTTACTTTTTCGTCGCACGAGGAAGCTTTGGAGTATATAACGGAAAGTGATGTCAGGACGGTTTACGGAAAAGGGCAGAGTGTTATAAAACAGTGTATGTTTGAATGTATAAGTCTGTTGGTAAAGGCAAAAAACAACAGAATAAATTATCCGCACAGCGAGTATAATGCGATGCTTGACGGAGAGATACTTGAATATCTTAAAAGGTACGAAAGTAAATATTTTGCACATGGAACGAAACGCGTATTTTCATATCACTCGGTAAATGGATGCGGAGGATACAGAGGAATTCTGCATTTGAAAAAATATCTTGAAAATATTATTTTTGAAAACAGCTTTGTTAACAGCTACGGAGAAGAAAAAGTGCAAAATATTTGTTACGGTTATTGCGAAAACAATGATTTGGCATATAATGATATGGGAAACAATATTTATTCCGTGGTGTTAATGAACCGCATATTTGCCGCAATGTCGGGGAATGACGGTATTGAAGTACTGAAAGAGGATGCGGTAAGGATAGCAAAGCTACTGAAAAAGCTGCCCGAACCGGAGCAAAGAAAGCTTATTATCGGAGCGGCCGAAAAGGTGTCAGATGAATGTTATGTACAAAAGAGTATTATGAGGCTTGCAGGTCATGCAGTCAGAGCTTTGAATAACAATAATTTAAATAAGGTTATTTATATCGGAGAAGTGAGATGAAATATCCAATAAAAGAAGCATTTGAAGCAAAGGAGAGGGCGTATGCACCTTACTCGGAATTTAAAGTTGGTGCGGCGTTGCTTTGCGGAGACGGAAGAATATACAGAGGATGTAATATAGAAAATGCATCTTATCCCGTAACACTTTGTGCCGAGAGAGTTGCAGTTGCTTGTGCCGTTGCTGACGGTAACAAGGATTTCAAGGCTATAGTAATAACGGGTGGAGATGATTACTGTTATCCCTGCGGAATGTGCAGGCAGGCACTTGCAGAGTTTGCCGATGGGGACTTTAAGGTCGTGCTTGCAAAGAGCGAAAAAGAGACTAAAGTGTATAAATTAAGCGAACTTTTGCCCGAAAGCTTTGCTTTTGAGAAATAAATTAAGAATTTTTGCTTAGAAAATAATTAAATCTGCTTGACATACATAATATTGTATGGTATTATTAAATAAATTTACGGGACATGTTTTGTAATATTTGACGTAACAGAGAGTGGTCAGTTTGCTGAAAAGACCGCACGCTCAATTTACAAGGTACCACCCGTGAGTCAGTTATATACAGATTATCAGAGTGAAACATTTGGGTGGAACCGTGCGGATAGAATGATATCCTCACCCCGAAAGCGTGATTGACACGCCTTCGGGGTTTTTGTTATATCTGTATATTATTTTTAAATTAAAATACATTGAAGAAATGGAGAAGATATTATGGAAAGAAAATTGAAAGTAGGCGTTGTAGGCGGAACCGGTATGGTAGGTCAGCGTTTTTTGACACTCCTTGATAACCATCCCTATTTTGAGGTTGTTGCCATTGCGGCAAGTGCACGTTCTGCAGGAAAGACTTATGAAGAGGCGGTAGGAGAGCGTTGGAAGCTCAAGGCTCCCATGCCCGAGTCAGTTAAGAAGATTGTTGTAACAGATGCATCGGATATAAAGGCAAGCACAGAAAAGGTTGATTTTGTGTTTTGTGCAGTTGATATGAAGAAGGACGAGATCAGAGCATTGGAAGAAGCTTATGCAAAAGCTGAGATTCCCGTTGTATCAAACAACTCTGCTCACCGTTGGACTCCCGATGTTCCCATGGTAGTACCGGAAATTAACGATGCTCACCTTGAGGTTATTGAGGCTCAGAAGAAGAGACTGGGTACAAAGAAAGGCTTTATTGCAGTTAAACCTAACTGTTCTATTCAGAGTTATGTACCTATGCTTTCAGCGTTGCTTAAGTATGAGCCTACAAATGTTGTTGTAACGACTTATCAGGCGATTTCGGGTGCAGGAAAGACGTTCAAGGAATGGCCTGAAATGATAGACAATGTTATTCCCTATATAGGTGGCGAAGAAGAGAAGAGTGAACAGGAACCTCTTCGTATTTGGGGTAAGGTTGAAAACGGCGAGATCGTTAAGGCAGAAGCTCCTCATATTACTACACAGTGTATAAGAGTTCCCGTAACAGACGGACATTTGGCGGCAGTGTTTGTATCATTTAAGAATAAGCCCTCAAAGGAAGAGATTTTGAAGGCTTGGAAAGAGTACAAAGGAGCTCCTCAAGAGCTTGAATTGCCCTCGGCTCCCAAGCAGTTTATCACATACTTTGAAGAAGATAACCGTCCTCAGACAGGTATCGACAGAGATGTAGAAAAGGGAATGGGAATTACAGCAGGCAGACTTCGCGAAGACCACCTTTATGATTATAAGTTTATCGGTCTTTCGCATAATACTTTGAGAGGTGCGGCAGGCGGAGCAGTTCTTATTGCTGAGCTTCTTGCAAAGAAAGGTTATCTTACTCCCAAAGACTGAATTTGAGCACTAATATTATAAAAGAGGAAGCGTTTTGGTGTAAATACTTCCTCTTTTCTTGTTTTTTAATATAATTAAAATAAAAAAATTAACAAAATTTACTTAACTATAGTAAGTATATTAGGTATATTACATAATTAATTAAAGATTTTTCTGCCAAAAAATTTAAAAATGAGAAAAAATATGTGTTATATTGCTAAAATGAATGTGTTGTGTTAATCTATATAATAGGATATGGATTGTGATATAATATTTACGGAGGAATTGAAAAATGAATACCAGAATTGAGAAAGACTCAGTAGGCACTTTTGAAATACCCGTAGACGCATACTATGGAGTACAATCATACAGAGCAAAGCTCAACTTCCAGATTACAGGCCGTTGTATGCACGATGAAATGATTAACTCTCTTGCAGAGATAAAGAAGGCTGCCGCCATTGCCAATCATAACGACGGCGGACTTACAGACGAGGTTTGTAAGGCTCTCGTTGATGCGTGCGATTATATTATCGCAGGAAATCTTCATGACCAGTTTATCTGCGATCCTATTCAGGGCGGTGCAGGTACATCTGCAAATATGAATGCAAATGAAGTTATTGCAAACAAGGCACTTGAATTACTTGGACAAGCTAAAGGCGATTATAAGATGGTTCACCCCAATGACCATGTTAATCTTTGCCAGTCAACAAACGATGTTTACCCCACAGCAGGTAAGCTTACAGCATTGAAGCTTATTGATAAGATGTTGCCTAAGCTTGAGCATCTTCTTGAATCGCTTAATAAAAAGGCGGTGGAGTACGAGAATGTTATTAAGATGGGCAGAACACAGCTTCAGGATGCAGTTCCCGTAAGTCTCGGCGGCTCATTTAAGGCATTTGCAAGTGCAATTGCAAGAGATATTGAAAGAATAAGAAAGACAGCTAACGAACTGAAGACGATTAATATGGCGGCGACGGCAGTTGGTTCTTGTATTAATGCTACACAAGGTTACTATGACAATATTATGAAGTGTATGTGTGATGTAACAGGTTACGACCTTGTAAGAGCAGAGAATCTTTACGACGGAACACAAAACCTTGATACTTTTGTATATGTTTCGGGTGCGTTGAAGGCGTGTGCGGTTAATATGTCGAAGATGTCTAATGACCTTCGCCTTATGTCCAGCGGTCCCAAGACGGGACTTGGAGAGATTATTCTCCCGCCGAAACAAAACGGTTCTTCTATTATGCCCGGTAAGATTAATCCGGTTATTCCCGAGGTCGTATCACAAGTTGCATTTAATATTATCGGTAACGATATGACGATTACAATGGCGGCAGAAGCAGGTCAGCTTGAGCTTAACGCATTTGAGCCTGTATTGTTTTATAAATTGTTTGAGTCTATCGAGACTCTCGGCAACGCGGCTGTAACTTTGGCAGACAACTGCATTGACGGAATTGTTGCGAATGCAGAGATATGCAGAAGCTATGTTGAAAGAAGTGCAGGAATAGTAACAGCACTTTGTCCCGTGATTGGATATGTCAAGTCAGCAGAGATTGCTAAGAAGGTTGTCACATCCGGAAAGACAGCAAAGGAATATTTGCTTGAAGAAGGCCTTTTCTCCGAAAAGGAAATAGACGAGCTTCTTGACCCCGCAAAACTTGTTTGGTCGATAAAGTAATATGATACATAGAAACTCTCGAAGACTCTAACTTCGGGAGTTTTTTATTTAAAATATCCGTAAATACTTGACAATTAAAAATATTTTTGTTATAATACCAAATGTTGAAAATGTGAGCCGGAATGATGGAATTGGCAGACGTGCTGGACTCAAAATCCAGTGGTAGCGATACCGTGCGGGTTCGACCCCCGCTTCCGGCACCAAAAAGAAAAGTCACACGTTGGTGTGGCTTTTTCTTTTTGTACTTTTCACTATTCTCTCTTCACTTTTCACTCTTCTCTAAACATAAATGTGACTTTTCCAGATAAAAGATAAGAGAGAAGAGATAAAAGAAAATGTGTGGCTACGCCACTGATTTATAATCTTGCACTTCCACCGATTTTATGCTATAATCTTTTTGCGAGGTGATATGCTTGAGAAAAAGGCTCTCAAAAATAATAACAGTTGTTTGTGCTATATTATTGCTTACCGGCATAATTGCATTTGCTTTGGTTTGGAATGGAATAATAATTTTGAACGGTTTTATTGCCGATAAATATGAAGTGAAGGGGATAGATGTTTCTGCATATCAAGGCGCGATAGATTGGAATACTCTGTCTGATAATGATATTTCGTTTGTGTTTATAAAAGCGACTGAGGGAAGCTCCTTTGTAGATGAAAGATTTCTTTACAATTTTAATGAGGCAAAAAAAACATCGCTGTCAGTAGGTGCGTATCATTTTTTTAGTTATGACAGCGAGGGAAAGACACAAGCTGAGAATTTTATAAACAACGTTGTTGCTTTTGAGGGAATGTTGCCTCCTGTTATAGATTTGGAGTTTTACGGCGACAAGGAAGATAATCCCCCAAGAAGAGCAGATGTTGAAAAGCAGTTGAAAACAATGCTTGATATAATGGAAGAGCATTACGATCAGAAGCCTATTATTTATGCTACCGAGAAATCCTACAAGCTGTATTTATCGAATGATTACAAAGAATATGATATTTGGATAAGAAATGTTATTTCAAAGCCGAAGCTATCCGATGACAGAGAGTGGACGTTTTGGCAATACACGAACAGAGACAGATTTGACGGATACAAAGGTGAAGAGAAGTACATTGACGTCAATGTATTTAACGGTGATTTAGAAGGGTATAATACTTACTTGACAGAACACACTTATAAAATACAGTAGTTACTAAATACGTATAAGAGGTAAAATATGACCGAAAAGATAATTGACGGGATAAAAATACATCACTATAATTGTGTTGATTCGACGAACAGAATAGCACTTGAAAATACCAATGCTCAACATCTTTTAACGGTAATATCCGACAGTCAGTCGGGGGGAAGAGGTCGAATGGGAAGACAGTATTTTTCGTATAACGGCGGACTCTATATGTCGGTTGTTTTGCAAATATCGGAGATAGCTATTCCCATAAGCCTATGTACGCCTGCGGCGGCATTAGCGGTAAAAGATGCTTTAAATGAAGCAGGTGTATTGGGTGTTAAAATAAAGTGGGTAAACGACCTCTTGATTAATGAGAAGAAGATATGCGGTATTCTCACCGAGTGTCAAACAACGGAAAAAGGCTTAA
>JAZOUV010000040.1:0-92437 GCA_045658315.1 Eubacteriales bacterium | reverse complement strand
CGAGGAATCCCGTAATTATTAGTTGAAGCATTCATTTCGCTCTGAGATGACGTAGTTATTGCAAATAAAGACACTTTTTCAGTCAAATGTAGTCCTTGATTATTATAATGTAGAATGATATTCTTATATTAAGTATGTCATACCTTATTGACTGTAAAACATTTATTTGGTATAATATTATATCAAACATTTAATTCAAGGAGTTAGTTATGCTTTACACGAAAAACCAAACAAAAAAGCTTGACACTGAGTTATTCAAAAACCCCACCTGCGAATATAGGGGTACACCGTTTTGGGCTTGGAACTGTAAGCTCACCAACGAAGAATTGCTCGAACAAATCGACAATTTCAAAACGATGGGTATGGGCGGATTCCACATACACGTCAGAACGGGTATGGCGAGTCCCTACCTTGACAAAGAGTTTATGAACTTTGTACGCCTTTGCGTAGAAGAAGCAAAGAAAAAAGATATGTTGGCTTGGCTTTATGACGAGGATCGTTGGCCTTCCGGTTCTGCCGGCGGTCTTGTATCTCAGAATCCCGAGTTTGTTATGAGAAACCTTCTCTTTACAACACAGCCCTACAGCCCCGATTTTAATTCTAAAGATAAAAATGTTATACACCGTATGAAGATTACGGGACGTGGCGGCACTCGTGAAGAAAACGGTTATCTTGTCGCAGCGTATGACGTTATACTTAACGAGGACGGCACGTTAAAGAGCTATAAGAGAATAGGCGAAAATGATGTTGCCGAGGGTACAAAATGGTATGCATACAACGAGGCAGCAGTTGCATCTCCTTGGTTCAACAACAGCCCTTACGTTGATACACTTAACAAAAAGGCTATAGAAAAATTTATTGAGACAACATACGAAAAATATTATAGTGAATTTGGAGAAGACTTCGGCAAAACTATTCCTTCAATCTTTACCGACGAGCCTCAGTTTGCAGAAAAAGGCACACTTGCTTTTGCCGCAGAGGTTAAAGACGTATTTCTCCCTTGGACAAATGAATTTCCCGAAAAATTCAAAGAATTCTGCGGTTTTGACTTGCTCGACAGCTTCCCCGAAGTATTCTGGGAATTGCCCGACGGCAAGCCTTCATATACAAGATATAAGTTCCACGACTTTGTAACCGAATTATTCGTTACTTCATTCTGTGATACTGTAGGCGATTGGTGTGATCAGCACAACATTATGCTTGGCGGACATCTTATGTTTGAAGATCCGCTTGAAAGACAGACCGAGTACATAGGCGAGGCAATGAGAGCTTACCGTGCGTTCAAAAAAATGCCCGGTATGGACTTGCTTTGCAATAATCATGAATTTAACACAGCAAAACAGTGTACTTCCGTTATGCATCAGCAAGGCAGTGAGGCTGCTTTGTCCGAGCTTTACGGAGTTACAGGTTGGGATTTTGACTTCAGAGGCCACAAGCTTCAGGGCGATTGGCAGGCGGCTCTTGGCATAACGGTTCGTGTTCCTCACCTTACTTGGATGAGCATGAAGGGCGAGGCAAAGAGAGACTATCCTGCATCTATCGGATATCAGAGCCCTTGGTGGAAACGCTATAACATAATCGAAACCCATTTTGCAAGACTAAATACGGCGTTGACAAGAGGTAAACCTCAGGTAAACGTTGCTGTTATCCATCCCATCGAAAGCTATTGGATAAATTACGGTCCCTCCAACCAAACTGCCGCAATTAGAAGCCAGCTTGAAAGCAATCACCTCATGCTAAGCGAAACACTTCTTATGGGTATGATAGATTTTGACTTCATAAGCGAATCACTCCTTCCCGATTTCTGTAAAGACGGCGGCTCTCCTCTCAAGGTTGGCGAAATGGAATATGACACTATCATTGTACCCGGCTGTCATACACTTCGTTCAACGACACTTGAAAGACTTGAAAAATTCAAGGCTCAGGGCGGTAATCTTATATTCCTCGGCGAATGTCCCAAATTTGTTGATGCACAAATTTCAGACAGACCGAAAGCACTCTACGCTTCAAGCAAAGTCGTAACCTTTACAAAAGCAGACATTCTTGATGCACTTGAAGACAAGAGATTTATCGACACACGTATAATCACAACCTACAGCGGTAGTGTTTTTGAATCTTCCGACGGTACAAGAACGGGAGATATGATACACCAGCTCAGACAGGATAATGACTGCAAGTGGCTGTTTATCACAAAATCTCTTGATCCCACAACTCCCGATGTTGACCCCACAAGAGTTGTAAGAGTTACACTCAACGGCACTTTTGCTCTCGAAGAATATGACACCATGACAGGCGAAATTAAGCCGTTGCCCGCAAAATACGAAAACGGCAAGACTGTATTCGAGAGAATGTGGTATATGCACGACAGCCTGCTTCTTCGTCTTACCGACGGCAAAAATGAGGGAGCTAATGATATCAACCTTCCCAAAATAAAGGGAAGGAATATCACCAAGAAAGTACCCGTAAAGCTTGATGAGCCTAACGCTTTGCTTCTCGATATGGCTGAATATTCTCTTGACGGCGGTGATTTACAGCCGATGGAAGAATTCCTCAAGCTTGACAACAAATGCAGAAGGATTGTAGGTATTCCTATCCGTATGACAGACGTAACTCAGCCGTACAAGATTACACCCAAGGCTCCCGAGCATGAAATATATCTCCGTATGGTATTTGATTCGGAAATATATTATGAAGGTGCAAAGCTTGCTCTTGAAGAGCCTGAAACCGCTAAGATAGTATTCAACGGCAACACTATTACAGCTAAAGCTGACGGCTGGTACGTTGACAAATCTATTGAGACTGTACCCCTTACGGCAATTATTGAGGGTGAAAACGTGCTTGAAGTTACAGTGCCCCTTGGCGAATGCACAAACCTTGAATGGTTCTATCTTTTGGGCGACTTCGGTGTAAAAGTTGAAGGATGCTTAAAAACAATTACCAAAAAGATTGACAATCTCGCTTTTGGCAACATAGTAAATCAGGGACTTCCTTTCTATACAGGAAATATTACCTATGAATTTGACGTTGAAGTAGGTGCTGAAGGCAAGCTTGCAGTACGAGCAGAACAGTACAGAGGCGGTCTCATCGATGTGTATATTGATGACGAGCTGTCGGGCAACATTATCTTCTCGCCCTATACGTTTGAAAAGGAAGGTATGGCTCCCGGAAAGCACAAGGTTGGTCTTAAACTCTACGGAACAAGACAGAACGGCTTTGCTCAGGTACACCACACATCAGGTGTTACCTTCTACCAGAGTCCTAACTCATGGCGTACAAAAGGATCTCTTTGGACGTACGAATACCAGCTCAAACCCGCAGGTATTCTTAAGAGCCCTCAGATTTTTGAATAACAATAAAAGCGATATACGTTTTGCTTGAAACGTATATCGCTTTTTGGTACACAAATTCCACCTTACAATCAAGTATGTATATATCAAGCGGAAACCGTAAGCTATACTTTGCATCTATTGGTGTCGCAGTATCATGCATAGATGATAATCATTGTTTTTTAACCTTAAACAGTCTGCGAAGAAATGGAACAAGCAGCTTCGGTGACTTTATAACAACTATTCTCATATTGGTATTACCCCTTTCTTATTTTTGTAAAACGTACAGCAAGCCTGCCGCAACTATTACTACTGCTTCAAGTGCTGCCAAAAAGTATGTCGGAAGAAAAAATGCCAGAAGGATTCCGCAACCGAAGGACAAAACGATAAGTCCCAGTGCCTTATATATTCCGTTTCGACATTGCATATCAGTCTTCTCCCCTTATTAGTGTTTCTTATACTATATTATATGAATTAACAAAAAAAACGTTCCAACAACACTCTGTCGGAACGTTTTTGCGGCTCTATTTAAAAAATCTGTGTATTCCAAGCATCTTACGGAATCTTCTTACATAGGCGGTTACAAAAAGTGTTTGTGCCATATCGAGTGTAAAAAATATAACGTTCATCAAAAGAATTAAATACAGCTTTATACTTTCTATATCAGGGAAGAGCACGTCTTTCAAGAACAGATAATACAGACCGATAGCTATATTAAATACAGCAAATTTCAATACCCAGCTCAATATCATCGGCAGTCTTTCGAGATAACTTTTTATCATTGGATAAAAACCAAAATACATCGCATATATCACTACCACGGTCTTATTCGGAAGCAACAAAAAAGACAGTGCCGAAGTAGCAACAAAAACGAGAAGGGGCATATATCCTCTGACCTCTATCATACACACTATAATCAAAAACGAAGCCAATGCCGCCATAGTTATATCTATCGTTTCTATAACCGAGCCGAGAAACATTATTATTACACCCAAAGAGCACAATATGGCTGAAAATGCAATTTTTTTTGCGGGTGAACCGTTATTACTGTTATTATGCGAATATCTCTTGTTCATTTTAATTTAGCAACATCCTATCAAATCTCCGCCTAAACACTCGCAGCAGCAATCGGCACATATAAGGCTTGAGCATATATCGCAGGTAGAACAGCCTGTCCCGTTTGTGTTTGAGGCTCTGTAACCGCCATAAGTATTTGCGGTATTTTTTATCTTATTTAATGCATCTTTGTATTCTGTATTGTCGGGGTCCATATAGCACGCAGCTTCAAAAAACTTCTGGGCGTCAAAATACCAGCCCTTCTTTTCAAGAATACAGCCCCGAAGATAATTCCACTCACCGTTTCTGTCTGCCGAAGGAATATAATTCAGCATCGTTTCAGCCTCGGTCAGTCTTCCCGTCTGAATAAGCTCGCGTATTCTCACATATTCGCCGGAATATGTATTTTGTTTTTTTGCACCTTTACCGTGGTAGTTATTCTGATTACGTTCTTTTTGTATTTGGTCATACGCCTCATTGATTTCTTTCATCTTCTCTTCGACAAGGTCTGCAAGCGGGTTATTCGTATAATTATCGGGATGATATTTTCTTGCAAGCTCGCGGTATGCCTTCTTTATTTCATCATCGGTCGCATCACGCGAAACACCGAGTATCTTATATGGATCGGTCATTATGTCGTCTCCTCCTTTTCTTGGGAAGTGAAGTTTTTGTCTTTAAGTATCTTTTCTTGGATGCCGGGCATTCCCAAACGTAAAATATTCGTTAATATATTATATAATCCTATATCCGTTTTGTCCATAAGCTCAAGTGCCATGTCGGCATTTGAAAGAATATTTAAAAGGGTTATATCAATATTAGAAAACTGTCTTTTTGCGTTTTCCATATTATTCGATACGGATAATATGGGGTTATAAGCTCCCGTTTTTCCGTCTTTGTCTATATCATCTGCGGCATCGGTAATATATATCCATTTACCAAGGCTTTTGCCTACTTCAAAAACAGTTCTGCGAACATTTCCTTGAAGTCCTATAGACAGTGCCTCGCCCAACAGTATTCCAAATTCTTCGGCGGGCATATCTACGGAAGAAGTATTGTTTTTTTCCAGTGCCGCAAGACTGTTCAGCTTCTCCTCGGCGATGCTGTCAAACGTTTTGATTAACTCATTTTTGCACGCTTTTTTGTGCAGTCTTTTTAATTCGGGCAACAACAGCCTTGCAAAAAAGCTTTTTACGCCGTCTTTATCATTGATTTTGTCGAGAAAATCGTGATAGAGCATGATTACGCCTACATCTGCAGTAAGCTTCAGTGCCTCGTTTTCGTCCATCATTGCCTTTTTCTTTGTCGGGTGTGCCATACAACGCCTTTTTGAAAAAGAGACCTTTTCGGGAACGGCATACAGTCTCAGCAGGGTCATAAAAACAAAGTCGTAGCTGAGGGACATTTTATATATATACGAATATCTTCTGCCCATTACGCGGCAAAGTCCGCAATATGTACTTTTATATAATTCTAATTCCTTGACCTTAAGCTCGTTCTTGTCGGGTCTAACGTATCCAAACATTTTATCAATCCATCTCTATGTGTTTTTTATTGTCGTGCGTATTATATAATCATATATATCGGCGGCTGTGTCAAAACACACTCCGATAAGCTCATACAGCACATACTCTGAAATAACGCCAAGCGGTGAATATCGGTTTTCGGGCAACTGTTCTTCCCAAAAGAAAAGTGTATAGCTTTCAGAATATTCTGCACGGCTTAAATCGTTCTCGACTGCTGCACGGATGTTCTTGCAGATATTTACTAACGGTTCAACAGTCTTTTTTACATCTTTTTTTGGGAAAAAATTTTTTTTGTATTCCGCAAGCCTGCATAGCTGTACGCTGAATTTATGGAGCTTTAATGCAAGATATGCAATATCTTCGCGGTCAACAGGGGTTATAAACTGCTTAACTGCTGTTTCGATACAGTGTTTTTTAAGTCTTTCGGACTCTTTTAACTCACATTTACAGTCAAAATACACACCGCCCGAAATGTATGCACAAACCGATTGGGTGACCTCCGTCATTTTTATGAGGTCTTCAAAACAATCTTTATTCATATTGTATTTGTACGCTCGCTTTCGCTGTTGTACCGTACACAGAACAGTATACCATATTATGTGCGGTTTTTACAACATATATTTTCAAATATTTTATGAATAATTATATGACGTTTTCTAAAGTTTATGTTATTAAAATGTGTGAATAATTGCTAAACTTTAGTTTTCTTCTTGTTGACAAACAGTTATATATAAGTTATAATATATATTAACTATTTTTATAGGTGAAAGGTGAGGCTTCAATGATAAGAAGTATGACCGCCTATGGCAGAGCGACGGCATCTGTTGACGGCAAGGAAATAACCGCTGAAATTAAATCGGTAAATTCCAGGTTTTTGGATTGTAATATAAAAATTTCAAGAATGTACAGTTTTCTTGAGGACAGGGTGCGTGAATATATCCAGAATAGAGGTATAAAACGCGGTAAGGTTGACCTTTATATCGGAGTTGATGTAGTAGAGAAGGTGGGCATTGAGCTTCGTCTTGATGAGGCTTATACCGAAAGCTACATAAAGACTCTTTTTGAGCTTAAAGATAAATTTAATCTGAAAGATGACATATCCGTTATGGCGGTTGCTCAGAACAGAGAGATTTTTACCGTAATCAAGCCCGAAGAGGATATGGAAAAAGATTGGCTTATTATCAAGCCTGTTCTCGATGAAGCTATTGACACGTTTATTGCACAGAGAGAGCGTGAGGGCGAAAAGCTTAAAGCCGACCTCTTGATAAAAAAAGCTAATCTTATGGAAATGGCTGACAAAATCGAGAAAATGTCTGCCGAATGTATTGCAAGTTACGGCGAAAAGCTTGAAAACCGTTTAAAGCAGGTTCTTGAAAAGCATAATATTGAAGCTGACCCTGCGAGAATTCTTACAGAGTGTGCTATATTTGCCGACAAGGTTGCGGTAGATGAAGAGGTCGTAAGACTTCGCAGTCACTTTGACGAGTTCGACAAAATTCTTGCCGAAGGCGGAGCTGTGGGTAAAAATATGGACTATCTGCTTCAGGAAATGAACAGAGAGGTCAACACTACAGGTTCCAAGGCAAATGATGCCGATATGGCACATTTGGTGGTCAATATGAAGAGTGAACTCGAAAAAATAAGAGAACAGATTCAGAATCTTGAATGAGGTAAACTATGTTATTTATTAATATAGGTTTTGGGAATATGGTTGCTTCAAACAGAATTGTTGCTATTGCCAGCCCCGACTCCTCGCCCATAAAACGTTTGGTTCAGGATGCCAAAGAAGAGGGCAGAGTTATTGATGTTTCCTGCGGACATAAAACAAAATCGGTTATAGTTACTGACAGCGAGCACGTCATTTTGTCTGCTCTCCCCACTGAAAGAATTACAGACAGACTTAACGGGGGCACGGATAATAATTCATCCGATGACGATGTTCTATGAGGATAATATTAAAGGGGATACAGCATGGAAAATAAGAATTTGCTTATAGTTGTTTCCGGTCCTGCGGGAAGCGGTAAGGGAACGGTTATGCGTGAACTGTTGGCACTGTCGGACGAATTTGCACTTTCCGTTTCGGCAACGACGAGAAAGCCGAGACCCGGAGAGGTTGACGGAGTAAATTATTTCTATATAACCCGAGAGGAATTTGAAGAAAATATAAAGAACGATACTCTTATTGAGTACACGGAATATTGCGGAAACTATTATGGGACTTTGAATGACAAAGTAAGTAAGATGCTCGAAGAAAAGAACGTGATTCTTGAAATTGAGGTCGAGGGTGCTATGAATGTCAAGAAAAAATTCCCCGATGCGGTTTTGATACTCTTGCTTCCGCCCGATTTCAAAACACTTGAAGCCAGACTCCGTGGCAGAGGTACTGAACCCGACGAAGTTATTAAGGCAAGGCTTGAACAGTCAAAAAATGAGATTGCTTGTTTTGACAGGTATGATTACGTCGTTATTAATCAGAATGAAGGGGCATATAATGCCGCTTTAGATATATTAAACATTACAAAATCTGAAATAAAACGCACGTCGAGGCGTTTGGAAGTGAAGGAAAAGTTTTATGAATGAGAAATACACAAGTATGATTTCGCCCACGCTTGAAGAATTGCAGGAAAAGGGTAAGTACAACCGTTATGAGCTTGTTATCGCTACCGCTAAATGTGCGAGAATAGTTACTAACGAATATGTTGCTCAGCGTGAACATGCTGAAAAGCTTGTTGCAAACAAGGAGACCGATAAGAGCATTGCCGCCCTTATCAGCCGTGAATACCGTGACGAGAAGG
Source organism: Eubacteriales bacterium (assembly GCA_045658315.1). Classification (GTDB taxonomy): domain Bacteria; phylum Bacillota; class Clostridia; order Oscillospirales; family CAG-272; genus RGIG1995. Next base: position 83,737 of record JAZOUV010000040.1, on the reverse strand, counting down.
CTGTCAGAACAGCAATTAACCGCTTGCATACCAAGGAATATGAAATTGTTGAAGAATCATTGGGAAAGAATATTGACTGATAAAGTGCTTTTATAGTCAAAAGTAAACGGAGGTGTGTCTGAATGAAGGACCTGTTTGCACGGGTGCATATTTTGGATGCACCTTACTTTATTGACGGATTATTTGATTATTTGATTCCGCAAAGGCTTCATGACAAAATTGCTATCGGTTCTGTTGTAAGCGTTCCTTTTGGAAAAGGAAACAAAAGCTCTTACGCTGTAGTTTTTGGAATTGCCGATAAAACGGAGTTTAACGGAGTTAAATCGGTTATTGATATTGTTCCCGATGTTTTTCTGAACGATGAATTGCTTAAGCTTTGCAGCTTTTTAAAAGACAGAACCTTCTGTACCATAGGTGATGCTGTAAAAAGCACAGTGCCCATATCTGCTTTCGGAAAAATGTATACAGTCTACAGCTTGGCTGAAGGTGTTGATATTGATTCATTTAGTGAAAATGCAAGAAATATATGTATTTATCTAAAGGAAAACCCTTCGTCAAAATTTGACACCCTTAAAGCTAAATTCGGAGAACAGACCGAAAGGGCATTGCGGGACCTTGCGGCAAGAGGCTTTGTAACAAAAAATATTATTTTTCGTGAAGCAGGTAAAAAAACAGAAAAATATATAATATTGACAATTTCTCGTGAGGATGCCGAAGAGTGCCTTGCCGGCAGAGGTGTTTACAAGCTCCGCGGAGACAAGCTTAAATCTATTGTAGCTGCTTTGAATGATAACGGCGGCAAGCTTTCCGCAACTGAGCTAAAAGGATTGACCGGAGCCGTCAGTGCTCAGTTCAAGTCTTTGGCTGAAAAGGGGCTCATTCAAATAGAAGAGATTGAGATATATCGTAACCCATACGGAGAAAAAACATTTTCCCCAAAAGATAATCTTCTTACTCCTCATCAGCAGAAAGCATATAACAAAATTTCTGCTCTCTACAAAACGGGTGAGCCAAAAGCTGTTCTTCTTCACGGTATAACGGGAAGCGGAAAAACAAGGGTCATAAAGTCTGTTATCGACGAGGTCATAGAGTCGGGCAGGCAGGCTATTGTGCTTGTTCCCGAAATATCACTTACGCCCCAGACTGTAGGACTCTTTAAAAGTTTTTACGGTGACAGAATAGCGGTAATACATTCCTCTCTTTCCAACGGCGAAAGATTTGATGCCTGGAGAAGAATAAAAAACGGAGACGTTGACGTATGTATAGGTACAAGGTCGGCAATATTTGCCCCCTTTGAACGTTTGGGTCTTATTGTTATCGACGAGGAGCAGGAGCACACATATAAATCCGATATGTCCCCAAGATATCACGCAAGGGATGTTGCACGTTTTAGGGCAGGCTATAATAATGCGTTGATGTTACTTGCATCGGCAACCCCCTCGCTCGAAAGCTATCACAAGGCTCAATTAGGTATCTATAGTTTAGTTGAACTTAAAGAAAGATACGGAAATGCGGTCTTGCCGTCCACTAAAATATCGGACTTGCGTCTTGATCTTGCCAAGGTTTCGGGACTGTCGGTTATAGGCGAGACTCTTTACCGTTCAATGAAAGAGTCGCTCGGCAGAAATGAGCAGGTAATACTTTTTATAAACAGAAGGGGCTACAACAATTTTGTCTCCTGTGCTATGTGCGGAAAGGCAATAATCTGCGACCATTGCAGTGTCTCTATGACCTTCCATTCTCCCGGCAGAGTGTTTGCTGACGAGGGGGAGGATGCTATGAAAGCAAGGGTAAAAAACGGCTGGTTGACTTGTCATTATTGCGGTTCAAGGAAAAAAGTGCCAGAGGCTTGTCCCGAATGCGGAAGCGTTCACATTCAGCATCTCGGTTTCGGTACGCAAAAGGTCGAAGAGGAGCTTAAACTTCTTTTCCCTGATAAAAAAGTAATGCGAATGGATGCAGATACTACATCTACAAAATTTGCTTTTGACACTATGCTTGACCGTTTCAGAAACGGAGAGGCTGATATACTTATCGGCACACAGATGGTTACCAAGGGACACGATTTTCCAAACGTTACCTGTGTCGGTGTTATTCTTGCCGATGCGTCACTCTATCTTGACGACTACAGAGCAAATGAGAGAACGTTTGACCTTATAACTCAGGTTACGGGCAGAGCAGGGCGGAGTGATAAAAAAGGATGTGCCGTTATTCAAACCTATAATCCCGAGCATCAGATACTGTCATACGCATCAAAACAAGACTATCCTGAATTTTACAAAAATGAAATACTTCTTCGCAAGTCATACGTTTTTCCGCCCTACTGCGATATACTTTTAATGACACTTACGGCGTTTTCGGAAAACGAACTGCTTAAATCGTGCGTTTTTCTTAACACCACGATAAAAGAAAGGGCAGAAGAATATGACAAAAACGCTCTTGCTTTGAACGTTTACGGGCCTCTTGAGGCATCTGTTTACAAAGTGAACGAGAAGTACCGTATGCAGTTTGTGGTAAAGTGTAAGAATAATAATATAACACGTTCATTTTTTGCTAAGATATATGCACTATGCGAAAAGAATTTCGGGAACAAAATACAGATTACTATGGATATGAACCCCAATAATATATAGATAATAAAACAGGAGTTTTACACAATGGCTAAGTTAAATATTGTTAAAGAGGGCGACGATATTCTCAGAAAAAAGAGCCGTCCGGTTGAAGAAATAACACCGAGAATAATTCAGTTGCTTGACGATATGAAGGATACTCTTCATGCAGCAAACGGTTGCGGACTTGCCGCCGTTCAGGTAGGCGTTCTCCGCCGTATTGTACTTGTTGAGGTTGAGCCCGGTGAGCTTATCGAAATGATAAATCCCGAAATTATTGCTACCGAGGGGGAACAGCAGGACCTCGAAGGCTGTCTGTCCGTTCCGGGCAAATACGGTATAACAACAAGACCTATGACGGTTACAGTCAGAGCTATGGACAGGAACGGAAAATGGTTTGAGGTAACGGGCAGTGAGCTTGCGGCACGTGCTTTTTGCCACGAGCTTGACCACCTTGACGGTGTTCTTTATATTGACCACGCAAAGATGCTGACGCAGGACGAGCTTGACGAACTTTACGAAGAGGAATAAGAATTAATTTTATGAGAATATTATTTATGGGAACACCGGATTTTGCAAAGGTGTGTTTTGAATCTCTTTTGACTACGGATAACGAAATTGTGGGTGTTATAACACAGCCCGATAAACCTAAAGGAAGAGGATATACTCTTATGCCACCACCTGTAAAGGAGATTGCATTGGAGCACGGTATTCCGGTATACCAACCTGCAACTTTGAAAGACGAAGCATTTGCAGAATTATTGAATGAACTTGCACCGGAGCTTATAGTAGTTGTTGCTTTTGGCAAAATATTGCCGAAGAACGTGCTTGACTATCCCAAATACGGTTGTATAAACGTACACGGTTCGCTCCTGCCCAAATACAGAGGTGCCGCACCCATACAAAGAGCTATCATTGACGGTGAAAAGACTACGGGTATTACAACAATGTATATGGAAGAGGGACTTGATACGGGCGATATGATAGAAATGTATGAGATTGCTATACGCGACGAAGATAATTTTGAAACGATGCACGACAAATTGGCAGACCTCGGTGCATACGCTTTACTTTCAACAATAAAGGTTATTGAAAGCGGAAAAGTTAAGAGATATAAGCAAGATGACAGTCTTTCTACCTATGCAAATAAAATAGAAAAAGAGGATTGCTTGGTTGATTTTACCAAGAGTGCGGAGGCTATTCACAATCAGATAAGGGGTACGTCTCCGTTTCCCTTGTCATTTGCATTTTTGAACGGCAGAATGATAAAATTTGTTTCATCGTTTTTGACGGAAAAAAAGAGCGACAAGGTTGCGGGAACAGTGATATCCCTTGAAAAAGGCAATATATTCATTTCGACCGGGGACGGTGTAATCGGTATAGATGGAGTATTGCCCGAAGGAAAGGGCAGAATGAAAGCGTGTGATTTTATTAACGGCAGAAAAGTTGTCGTTGGTGATGTTTTTACACTTGAAAAGTAACATATTTTGTGAAAAGGTGGATTATATATGTATTTTGATTACACATATTTGATATTTGTTGTACCGGCACTGTTACTTGCACTGTGGGCACAGACTAAAGTGCAAACTACGTTTAAAAAATACAGTCAGGTTATATCTGCAAGAAGAATGACCGGGGCAGAAGCGGCAAGACGAATTTTAGATGCAAACGGTTTGTATAACGTAAAGATAAATCGCGTTGCAGGGAATCTTACCGACCATTTTGACCCGCGTAACAATACGGTGAATCTTTCGGACAGCGTTTACGATAATCCTTCGGTAGCGGCAATAGGCGTTGCGGCACACGAATCGGGACACGCTGTACAACACGCGGTTGGTTATTCACCGATGAAGCTTCGTGGGGCTATTATCCCAATTACTAATATTGGCTCAAAACTTGCCATTCCGTTGGTGCTTATAGGAATTTTGTTTTCATTTTATCAGTTGGCATATATAGGTTGCATTTTTTATGCGACTTTAGCGGTATTTCAGCTTGTAACTTTACCTGTTGAATTTAATGCGAGCAACCGTGCACTTGCGGCTTTAGAAAATACAGGAATTTTGGGTAGTGAAGAAATAAAAGGCTCAAAAAAGGTATTATCTGCGGCGGCGATGACTTACGTTGCGGCACTTGCAACAGCATTGGCTCAGCTTTTGAGATTAATAGTTATTGTAAACGGCAGGAGAAACAGAAGATAAATGTCAGACGTAAGAAATATTGCCTATGAATCGCTTTTGAAATGTGAGATAAGACAAAGCTATCCAAACATTGAGATAGATTCTGCAATTGAAAAGCACGGAATAACGGGTGTTGACCGTGCTTTTTATACAGCATTGGTGTATGGAATCATCGAGAGGAAGATAACCCTCGATTACATAATTGGACTGTTTTCGGGCAGGGATATTGTCAAGATAGACAAAGAGATACTCGTGATTTTAAGAATGGGTGTTTATCAGGTAATGTATATGGGAAGTGTGCCCGACCATGCCGCGTGTAACGAGTGCGTTGAGCTTTGCAAGAAAAAGGGAAAGAGAAGTGCTTCGGGCTTTGTAAACGCTCTTCTTCGGGAAACTATCAGAAAAAAAGAGGGGATTATATATCCCGATAAAAGAAAAGAACCTACAAAATACTTATCGGTAATGTATTCATATCCCGAGTGGCTGTGCGATATGTGGCTTGGTGATTACGGCTTTGAAAAGTGTGAGGCAATGCTTTCCGCTTTAAATATATCTCCCGATATAACTTTGAGGGTGAATACGTTGAAGACAGACAAAAACGCTGTTATTGCCTATCTTTCCAAAAAGGAAATAAAGGCAGATAACGGTTTTTATGCCAAAGATGCGGTTAGATTATTACAAGCTTGTCCGATATCGGCGTTGGATATATTACAAGACGGACGAGTGTTTGTTCAGGACGAAGCTTCTCAACTTTGTGCGGAAGTCTTGGGGGCAAAGAAGGGAGAGACCGTAATCGATACTTGCTCATGTCCCGGCGGTAAAAGCTTTTCAGTTGCTTTGAATATGCAAAATAAAGGGAAAGTATACTCCTTTGACCTACATGGAAACAAGCTTTCACTTGTCGGGAAGGGTGCAAGAAAGCTCGGTATAGATATTATTGAGACGAAAGAGCACGACGGAAGTACTTTTATTGAAGAATTAAAGGAGACAGCCGATAGGGTGCTTGTTGATGCTCCATGCTCGGGACTTGGGGTTATAGCGAAAAAACCCGATTTGAGATATAAAGAAAAAGCTGCTATTGAAAGATTGCCCGATATTCAATATAAAATTCTTAATGCATCATCGAACTACGTAAAAAAAGGTGGCGTTCTTGTGTATTCTACCTGTACCTTGAATAGACGTGAAAACGAAAACGTTGTAGAAAGATTCCTTGCCGAGCATAAAGAATACAAAACTTATGATTTTGACATTGGAAACGGTATTAAATCAGAAAATGGTATGCTAACTCTCTATCCCGATATACACAAGACCGACGGTTTCTTTATTTCGAGATTTGTAAGAGAATGAAAGATAGGCGATATATAGACTTTGTTTTATGTATCGTCTAATTTTTTTGCCCCCTCTCCGTTACTTCGCGTAAACGCTTCGTGCTACCTCTCCCAAAGGGCGAGGCATAAAGGCGGTGAGAGGGAATATTGCATAAAAAAACGCCTAACCGAAATTTCGGTTGGGCGTTTTTCGTCAGTATCTTTATAAATTAAAGTTCTGCGAAGTATTTGATAGTTCTTACCATCTGAGATGTGTAAGAGTTTTCGTTGTCGTACCAAGAAACAACCTGTACCTGATAGAGGTCGTCGCCGATTTTGGAAACCATTGTCTGAGTAGCATCGAAGAGAGAACCGTATGTGATACCGATGATATCGGAAGAAACGAGTTCTTCTTCAGTGTAACCGAAGGAAGCAGAAGAAGCAGCTTTCATAGCAGCGTTGATGCCTTCCTTAGTTACGTCCTTGCCCTTAACTACAGCAACAAGGATTGTTGTAGAACCGGTAGGAACGGGAACTCTCTGAGCAGAACCGATGAGCTTGCCGTTGAGTTCGGGAATAACGAGACCGATTGCCTTTGCAGCACCTGTAGAGTTAGGAACAATGTTTACTGCAGCAGCTCTTGCACGTCTGAGGTCGCCCTTTCTGTGAGGACCGTCGAGAACCATCTGGTCGCCTGTGAAAGCGTGAATTGTAGACATGATACCGCTCTGGATAGGAGCATAGTCATTAAGAGCCTTAGCCATAGGAGCCAAGCAGTTTGTTGTGCAGGAAGCAGCAGAAATGATTTTATCTTCCTTTGTAAGTGTATTTTCGTTTACGCTGTAAACGATAGTGGGAAGGTCATTGCCTGCGGGAGCAGAAATAACAACTTTCTTTGCACCTGCATCAATGTGAGCCTGTGATTTTTCTTTGGATGTGTAGAAGCCTGTGCATTCGAGAACTACGTCGACACCGATCTTACCCCAAGGAAGGTCAGCTGCGTTCTTTTCAGCATAGATCTTGATTGTCTTGCCGTCAACTGTGATGGAATCTTCACCTGCAACAACTGTGTCGCCGAGAGCGTATCTGCCCTGAGCAGAATCGTATTTGAGAAGGTGAGCAAGCATTGCGGGACTTGTCAAGTCGTTGATTGCAACAACTTCATAGCCTTCAGCACCAAACATCTGTCTGAATGCCAAACGACCGATACGGCCGAAACCGTTAATAGCAACTTTTACTGCCATGATTTTTATCCTCCAAAATTATAAAAAATTATTTTTAAAATTTACCAAACTATATTGTAACCTATTTTTTATAATATTACAAGAGTTTTTTGGTAAAAATTTGATTTTTGTTGTAATTGTAGCCAAAACCTTGAAAAAAATACAGTTTTTTAGTATAATATAAGTAAGAAATATTTGATTGGAAAATGTTTATGGATAACTTTAATTTCTTAGATAAAATAAATATGCCAATATACGTTTGTGACGGTGAATGGCGGATAGTTTTCCGTAACAGGGCTTGCAAAAAATATACCCGTACACCGCGAGTAAACGGGAATTTGTCAAGCTATTTTATAGACAAAAAAGGAACTGACTTTCCCAAGGAAAACGGGGGAATTGAGTTCATTTCCTGTCTATTGGAGGAAAACTACAGGACGGCACTTTGCTTTGAGTATAATTCAAGTGCAGTAGTGATATTTCCTTCTATTCTCGAATATGATTTGCTTTTCGGAGATTATTCTTCAAGAGTCAAAAAAGATTTTGCAAAAACCCTGTGCAGTGTATTGGAACTTCTTTCTTCATCCGAGAACAATAACAGAGACAAGTACGGTACGGTCGAAAAGCTTCGTTCATATTATTTCGGGGCAATTGAAAGCTATGTTGCACTTGCTCTTTTTGACACCGAAAAAAGAGTGTTGGGCTCTCTTGCACGGATTTATGGGTTCTTTCTTAAAAATATGATTAATATCGCCAATAAGTCGGGATATAGAATAGAAACAGATATGTCTCAGCTCGATGAAATAGGAGAGAATATTTACACTGATACCTTGTATTTTACATTGGTTTTGTCCGGTCTCCTTTTATTTGGTCTTGAAATTTCAGATAACAGAAAATGTATTATAACCCCCGCCCATTTGGGAACAAGTGTGCGACACGCAGTTCGCTTTACCTGCAAACGCTCTGACCTTTATGGCAAATCGGGCGAAGGATTGAAGATATTTATGGAGACTTTTCCCGGAGAATATCTGAATGTCATACCCTATGAAGCTCTGTGCCCGGCACTTTGTTGGCGGTTACACTACGATATAACCGATGACGAAGAATGGAACTGCACTATCTGTTTCGATATAGATAATGACAATGATATTCTGTTCAGAAGTGCGGACACCGGAAGGGCTATCAAGCCGGAAGAGATTATTGCAGATGTTATTTACAATGTTTTTCTTGCTATGTAAAACGTAATGCAAAACACGGAGTTAGTACAAATTGCGTAAGCTTGATATTTTTGCTAAAACTTATTGAAAAATATTATGATATATAGTATAATGAAAGGCACGAATGTGAATTTTCGGAAATAATTCAAACAAAAGAGGTCGAGGCAAATGAGAAAATATATTGACTGGAAGAAGGAAACGCATTTTGTGTTTCCCATAGACGGCGATGTGTTAAACGAATATGACGGCGAGATCCGTGACGGCAAATTATATGTTGAAGCAAAGGTTGAGTCGGACACACCTGTAAAAATAAACGGTACTCCGGCTGTAAAAAAGAACGGATTTTATACTGCTGAGATCTGCATTGACAGCGGAAAGACTGTACTTATTGCCGAGGGTGCAAACGCAAAGGACGAGATTGCCGTATTTACTTTGAAAAAGCATATCGGTTACTATCGACTTTCCAGCGACGATAACATCATTTTCCTTTATGATATAAACAAGAATAAGGATAAATATAACTCCATTTTCGACAATCCTTATCTTGCGGTTTATAAGAAGGCTCACGACCTATACGGTGCTTGCGTTCACCTTAACATTTACTATGAGATGCCTGCTGAACACAAATATTTTACTGAAACAAGAGAGTACTTTAATTTGTCTATGATGACAGACAAGTTTAAGTCCGAATGGCAGGCAAACTCCGACTGGCTGAAGCTTAACTTTCACGCAAAGTCTGACCAGCCCGACATGCCTTATGTTGATACGGATTATGATACGATCTACTGCGATTGCAAAAAGATACAGGAAGAAATAATCCGCTTTGCCGGCAAAGAAACACTTTCCAATGAAACTACTGTTCACTGGGGTGCTGTTACTTACGAGGGAACAAAGGCAGTAAGAGATCTCGGAATAAATAATCTTGCGGGATATTTTGTGCTTGAGGGTGGATGTCCCATTGTTTCATACTTTTATCCAAAAGATCTTACGGACTATCTTTCTCAGAGAGATTTCTGGTATGATACAGAGCTTGACATACTTTACTGCAAGATCGACAGAGTGCTTAACCTTCATACTGCCGAGGAGTGCATCGACTTGCTTAATCTTATGAACACGCAAAAGACACGTTCCGGCTTTATTGAGCTTATGATGCACGAAGAATATTTTTACGCAGATTGCATACTTTACGAGGCAGACTTTGAAGATAGAGTACTTGAGCCATGCCGTTGGGTTTGCGAACACGGTTACAAAGGAATATTCCTTGACGAAGTAAGATAATTAAGGATGCCGGTATATATTACTTTGTTTTAACTAAAAATTGACACTTTAGAAGGCTCTCTTTTAGTGGGCTGAAGGTGCGACTGAGAGGAAGTTAATTCTTTCATAAAAGCCTCTCCGTCACGCCTTGCACGCCGACATACTACTTTTCCCAAAGGGCGAGGCTTTTAATAAAATATATTTCTTAACATAATACGAATACACGGAGATACAGAGATATGATACAGAAACCGAGAGGTACGATGGATATACTGCCCAAGGATGTAGCTGTTTGGCAGTTTATTGAATCAAAAGCAAGAGAGGTTGCGGCAAGGTTCGGCTTTTCCGAGATACGTTTTCCCAGCTTCGAGTCGACTGAGTTGTTCCACAGAGGTGTGGGCGATTCGACTGACGTTGTTCAAAAAGAGATGTACACATTTACCGACAGAGAGGGCAGAAGCTTAACGCTTCGTCCCGAGGGGACTGCATCAGTTGCAAGATCATTGATTGAAAACGGTATGTGTTCAGATACAATGCCTTTGAAGCTTTACTATCTGATAAACTGCTTCAGATATGAGAAGCCGCAGGCAGGCAGAAGCCGTGAGTTTTTTCAGTTTGGCGTTGAGTTATTCGGTGCGGCGGATGCGGCGGCGGATGCGGAAATAATAGCGGTTGCACATTCGCTTATAAAAGAGATTGGTATAAAGAATACAAAGCTCCATATTAACTCGATAGGCTGTCCCGAATGCCGTCCTGCCTACAGACAGGCATTGAAGGAATATTTTGAGGCAAATTCGGCAGAATTGTGCGATACCTGCAAGGGCAGACTTGAAACCAATCCGTTGCGTATACTCGATTGCAAGAGTCCCATATGCTCTGAAATAGCAAAGAATGCACCCAAGACGGTTGACCATCTTTGTCCCGAATGTAAGCAGCACATGGACGAGCTTGAGGCTTATTTGCAGGAAATGGGTATTGAATACGAGATTGACCCCCATATCGTAAGAGGTCTTGATTATTATACAAGAACAGTATATGAATTTATTGCAACGGATATTGGAGCACAGAGCACTATACTCGGTGGCGGCAGATACGACGGACTTATAAAAGACCTTGGCGGTCCCGCACTTTCGGGCATAGGTTTTGCTGCAGGTATAACAAGACTTATACTTGCAATGGAAAAGTCGGGTGTTAATATTGAGAGTGAGAACAGACCTGCACTTTATATAGCAAGTATGGGCAAGGGGGCGGCTAAATACGCTATGGGCGTTGTTGCGAAGCTCCGTAATGAAGGAATATATGCCGAAACGGACCTTGTAGGCAGATCCCTTAAAGCACAGATGAAATATGCCGATAAAAAAAGAGCAAAATATACGCTGATCATAGGGGACTCCGAGCTTGAAAACAACAAGGCTCAGCTTAAAAATATGGACAACAGTCAGCAGACTGAGATAATGCTCGACGATATAGGAGCACTCAAGGCAATGCTTTCGGCTGAATAATCAGACAATAAGAAAGAGAGATGATATATATGGCAGAAATGCTTGGTAAGACAGATAAAAGAACAAAATATTGCGGTGAATTTACAAAGGCAGACGTTGGACAAGAAGTTTGCGTTATGGGCTGGGCTCAAAAGCAGAGAGACCTCGGTAAGCTTATATTTATTGACCTCCGCGACAGAACGGGTATAGTTCAGCTTGCTTTTGACAGCGATGCAAACAAAGAGGCTTTTGAGAAGGCATTTGCTGTTCGTTCCGAGTATGTGCTTTGTGCTAAAGGCATTGTAAGAGCGAGAGAAGAGGGGGCTATAAATAAAGACAGAGCGACAGGCGAGATTGAAATTTACGTAAACGAATTGAAGATTCTTTCCGCTTCGCAGACTCCTCCTTTTGAAATTGTTGAAAACAGTAATGTTAAGACTGAACTCAGACTTAAGCACCGTTACCTCGACCTTCGCCGTCCCGATATGATGAATAATATTTTGATGAGAAGCAAGATAGCAAAGATTGTACGCGATTATTATGCAGAGAACGGTTTTATTGAGATCGAGACACCTAACCTTATCAAGCCTACTCCCGAGGGTGCAAGAGACTATCTTGTTCCCAGCCGTGTACATCCCGGTAAGTTTTATGCTCTCCCACAGTCACCTCAGCTTTATAAGCAGATATTAATGCTTTCGGGCTTTGACAGATATGTTCAGTTGGCACGTTGCTATAGAGATGAGGACCTCAGAGCCGACAGACAGCCTGAATTTACACAGATAGACCTTGAGATGTCTTTTGTAACGGAAGACGATGTTATGGCTATAAACGAAGGCTTCCTCAAGAGAGTGTTTAAAGAATTTCTCGGTAAGGATATAGAAACACCCATTCAGAGAATGACTTATGCGGAGGCTATGGACAGATTTGGTTCTGATAAGCCTGACCTTCGTTTCGGTTTTGAACTTAAGAATCTTTCCGACGTTGTAAGGAACTGCGAATTTAGAGTGTTTAAGGGTGCAATTGAAGCGGGCGGAAGTGTTCGTGGAATTAATGTTAAGGGCGGAGCAGCAAGGTTCAGCCGTAAGGAGATAGATGCTCTCGGTGAGTTTGTAAAGACTTACCGTGCAAAAGGTCTTGCATGGGCTAAGAATGTTGACGGAGAGATTTCATCTTCTTATGCTAAGTTCTTGACAGAGGAAGAGAATAACGCTGTTTATAATGCTCTCGGCTTTGAGAAGGGCGACCTTGTGTTTATCGTTGCAGATAAGGATAACGTTGTATTTGACAGTCTCGGTGCACTCCGTTGCGAAGTTGCGAAGCGTATGGGACTTTGCGATCCTATGGACTTCAAGCTTCTCTGGGTAACAGAGTTCCCGTTGTTTGAATATGACGAGGAAGAGGAAAGATACTACGCGAAGCATCACCCCTTTACGTCACCTATGGACGAAGACTTGCCGCTTATGGATACAGATCCATCGAAGGTTAGAGCGAAGGCTTACGATATGGTTATTAACGGTATGGAAGCGGGCGGCGGCTCTATAAGAATCCATAACCCCGAGATTCAGTGGAAGATGTTTGATGTACTCGGACTGACGAAGGAAGAGGCAGAAGAAAAGTTTGGATTCTTGCTTGAAGCGTTTAAGTACGGCACACCCCCTCACGGCGGCTTGGCGTTTGGCTTTGACAGACTTTGCACATTGCTTCTCGGTCTTGACGATATAAGAAATGTTATTGCATTCCCGAAAGTGCAGAACGCAACCGAGCTTATGACCGAATGTCCCAACTACCCCGAATCGAAAGCTCTTGAGGAACTCAGGATAAAAGTAGACACAGAAGAATAAAATTTATATAATACAGGTTGTTGAACGGAGACACTTAGTAACGAAGTGGTCTCCGTTTTCTTATTGATTTTGTAGAGGCTTTTGCCGTTGAGAAAAAACACCTCCTATGTTACAATAAAAACGGTCTAGCCAGCCGTAAGAGTAACAAAAGGAGGTGTTTTTTCTTCTCGTCATTTGGAGAGGACTTATAATAATTTGTACTGAATTTTTTGTACAGATTACTTATTGTAGTTCATATTTATATTTGCTTTATTTGCGGTGTTGAAAATGGCTATATATGTTTTACCCCTATTCATTTCAAGCGGAGTGCCGTCTGTATTTGTAAGAACGATAGGAGCGTCCACGTTTTCCTTGCTGTATTTAATTTCAACATATTTTCCGCCGTTTATATAGTAACCGTCGCCGTGACCGGTGGTTGTAACTTCAATTCTGCCCTTAGTGTCCAAAGCTCCCGTATGGTGGCAGAAGAGAACGAGAATATTTGCAAATTCAAGCTGATTGCCGTCTTTATCTGCATGTGGCTTGTTATATTGCCAACGCTTATAGGTGTCTGTCGAGGCGTCATACTTCAAATAAGGAGCTTGGTAGTAGGAGAAGGGAAGATATACGCAATTTGCATCGTCACCTTCAAGTGTAATCTTTTCATCAGCAAAGTTGAAAGGATTTTCAAATCCTTCTTTGAGAGTCGAATCAATATTTCTGTATTTTATTGCATTAACCATACCTTCGCCGGTTATAACCATGGTGTGCTCATACGCCATATTGTTCAATCTCCACTGGTCTCTGTAGAATGTGTTTGGGATATTCATTCTTACGCCGTCAAAGTTATCTATTTTGCGTGATGCAATTTCTGAATACGCCTTATCGGAGCCGCCTGCATGGAAGAACAGTGCATTGTGGTTTTGAGCAAAATCGAGATAATAGTCTCTTGTTGAACGTATAGAGCCTGCCTTCGGAACGTTGGCGTAATCCTGTATAAGCATAAACAGTCTTGTGATTCCGCCCTCGGCAAGACATTCGTAAATAACGTCGCCGTATGTAATACCTTCCTGCGGAAGTGCCTGTTGAATGTTGTTTATCATAATGCCGACGGGACGCTGTTTGCTGATTTCTTCAGAACATTCAAGACCGGTCAGGGGATTGTAAAATTTCGGAGGAGCAGGGGGATCTGTTTCGGCCGGCAAAGTTTCCTTTTCCGTTTCGGGAGCATCGGAGGATTCGGGAGTATCTGTTTCAGTTGTTTTTTGTGCAGTGCTTTCGTTTCCTTCCGAAATGGTGGGGACGTCTTTGCCTTTATTTAAGCTTGTTATTGCTACTATAACTGCGACCAGTGCAAGTATTGCTAAAATAACGGCTATGATCTTGGTTTGATTGTTTTGTTTTTTTCTTGTTGCCATAATATTACCTGCTTTCGTTTTTGTTGTTCCGATTTAAACGTCCATATGGAAATTATAATACTTTTTGCCACTTTTGTCAACGGAGAATAGTGTAAAAAAATGTCTGTAAAAATATGGGATTATGACGAAAAAAGTTTTTGTGAAAATTTCTACAAAAAAACCCCGTCGTAGTTGACGGGGATAAAAATTATGCTTTTTTATTCTTCGTCTTCGAGAGGAATCGTCTCGTTGCATGCGGGGCAGATAACCTCGTCTGCATCAAAGTCTTCGTCGAGGCAGATAACTTCGCCGCACTTGGGACATTCAACTTCAAAGAAATCTTCGTCGCAACAATCACAGCAATCGCATTCGTCATCATCACAGCAATCGCATTCGTCATCGCCGAAGAGGTAATCTTCAACATCGCCAAGATCTTCGTCGAGCTCTTCTGCATAGTCGTTGAGTGTGTCAACTTGTTCTTCCATCTCTTCAATTTCAAGAGCCATATCTTCAAGAATATCAACGATCTTTGCAATAACCTTTGTTTCAGCCTTGTTTTCATCGAGCTGTACGCCTTCAAGATAGCCCTTAAGGTTTGCGATCTTTTCGGTAATTGTCATCATCATAGTCAGTACTCCTTATTTTTATAAAAATTACTGTTTTGCTCTTTCGAGGTATTCGCCTGTTCTGGTGTCGATCTTAAGAACATCGCCGATGTTGATGAAAAGGGGAACCTTAATCTGTGCACCTGTTTCAAGAGTTGCGGGCTTAGATGCACCTGTAGCTGTATCTCCCTTGAAGCCCGGTTCTGTGTCGGTTACTTCCAATTCAACGAACATGGGGGGCTCTACACCGAATACGTTGCCCTTGTAAGAAATAATCTTGCAGAGCATTTCTTCTTTTACAAACTTAAAGTTATCACCGAGCTTGCTTGCTTCAAGAGGAAGCTGTTCAAAGGACTCGAGGTCCATGAAGTAATAAAGCTCGCCGTCGTTGTAAAGATACTGCATATCCTTGCGTTCAACATAAGCGTTTTCGTATTTATCTGTAGGGCTGAATGTTTTTTCAATTACAGCACCTGTGATAACGTTCTTAAGTTTGGTTCTTACGAATGCTGCTCCTTTACCGGGTTTTACGTGCTGAAATTCAACAACCTGAAAAACGTTGCCGTCCATTTCAAATGTAATGCCGTTTTTAAAATCGCCTGCTACTACCATTTTGTTTATCCTCCATATATTTTAGGTCAAAATATAAATATCTAATACATTGTACACTAGAATAAATATTTTTTCAAGGGGTTTTTGACGAAAAATCCCTTATTTTCATAATTCTGTAAGCTTTTTTTCCATATTCGTAAGGTTAAAAGCGGTATCTTTCCCTATATAGATCATATCTTCTATTCTAACGCCGTATTTGTTTTCAAGATAAATACCCGGTTCAACCGTTACAACATCACCTGTTTTGAGCATTTTTTTCTTATCTGCCATGGGGGAAAGTCTCGGGGCTTCGTGTATCTCAAGTCCAACACCGTGTCCGAGTCCGTGTCCGAAACAGTTCTCATAACCGTTTTTGTATATGTGGTCTCTTGCAGTTTTATCTATCAAAATACAGTTTCTCTCTCCGGAAAATATTGCATCGATAGCCTTAGTCTGTGCTTCAAGAACGGTATTATAAACTTTTTTCATTTCGTCGTCTGCTTTTCCTATACAATACGTTCTTGTCATATCCGAGTGATATCCTTTATAAACCGCACCGAAATCAATTGTAAAAAAACCGTTTTCAAGCTTAACATTACGCGGTACTCCGTGTGGCAGGGAGGAGGCTTTACCCGATACGGCAATTGTTGAGAATGATATTCCCTCGGCACCGTTTTTCTTCATAAGATATTCAAGATATGCCGCAAGCTCACGCTCGGTCATATTTCTGTCAAAAGTATCTAACAACGTTTGTAAAGACTTTTCGGCTATTCTTTGAGCTTTTGTAATATATTCGAGTTCAATATCCCCCTTATATTCTCTCAATTCTTCAATAATGCTTCCGCCGGGGGTAAACTCAATATCCGTATATGCGTTTTTCAGCTTTTCAAGCATAGAGCAGGTCATTCTTCCGTCTTCAAAAATCAGACGGCTGACGTTGTTTTCTTCAAGCAATTTCTTTAGTGTATCTTTTTCGGCTATTATAACTTCAAATACCTTGTCAGCTTCTTTTTTTGCCGCCTCAATATATCTGAAATCGGTCAGTATATATGATTTTTTCTTCGTAACAAGCACATAACCGTCTGAAAACTCGAAGCCGGTCAGATACAACTGATTAACTTCCGACGAAACGAGCATACCGTCGGCTTTGTTACCTATAGCCGAAATAAGTTTTTGGCATCTATTCATAATATAAATCCTTTCAAGTGGTCTTATTTAATTATAATTTACGCTTCCATAGTTTGTCTATACTTTTTTGACGATTTCTTTCGGAGAAAGCTTAGCAAAGAACTTGGAGATATTGGTCTGTACCTCGATCCTTTGTTTACCAAAAGAGGCGGATATAAAATCCGCCGAAAAAATCAGTCGATATTATTTTTTTTGAAAAGGTCATATTTTTTGCTTGAGCAAAAAATATCGACAGATCCGTCTTCTTTTGAGGGGGAAGCGGTTTTTATGATATTTATTTTTTCTTCAACAATTCTTCAATATCAAATGTATTCCAAGGGAAGTCGGTGTCGGGAAGGCTTTTAAACAATACTTCTCTTTTTGTCAACGGATGCGGAAATGTGGTTTTATATGACCAAAGGGCAGTAATCTTTTCATTCGTTGAGCTTCCGTATTTACCGTCGCCGTAAAGCGGAGTTTTTCGGGAAGCAAACTGTACTCGTATCTGATGTGTTCTGCCTGTATGGAGTTTTATCCTAATGAGCGACAGTATACCTTTTTCCGTTTTCTTAGTATCAAGAACTCTGTATTCGAGAATTGCCTCTTTGACACCTTTTCTGATTCTGTCAACGACAAAGCTTTTGTTTTTTCTTGAGTCTTTAAAAAGCAGGTCTTTATATATTCCGCTTTTTTCTTGAGGAACGCCGTGTATTACCGCCAGATATTCTTTTTCAAAGCTTCCGTTCTGAATAGAGCAAGATAATTTTGCAGCCGAGGTGTCGTTTTTGGCATAGACCATTGTACCGCCAACACCGAAATCAAGACGGTGAACGCATTTGTGTTGAACCTTTGTTTGTTTGCTTAACAGCGAAACCATATCGTCAGAGCGTTTTTCATCTTGTTGAGATAAAACAAGCGGCGGTTTTACGCATACGGTTATATGTTTGTCTTCATATAATATTTTTATATCTTCCATTATACCTACCGAAAAAACTACTTTCTTTTACGTAATTCCGCAAAAAAGTCGGAGAGTAGCTTTGCACACTCATCCTTGCAGACATTTGAAATTATTTCAGGTTTATGGTTCAGTGGCATATCGTTCAAATTAAATACTGAGCCGAAAGCTCCCGCCTTGTTATCGGAAGCACCGTATATAACCCTTTTTATTCTTGCGTTGACAATAGCTCCCGCACACATAGGGCACGGTTCAAGAGTAACATATAGGTCGCATTTATGCAACCGCCAGCCGTGAAGTGTTTTGCAAGCTAGGTCAATGGCTTTTATTTCTGCGTGGTGAAGAGCATTTTTGCCTGTTTCTCTTGTGTTAAATGCTTTTGATACAACTTCGCCATCGCAAACAACGACGGCACCTACAGGAACTTCACCTAAATCTGCCGCCTTTTTCGCCTCTTCAATCGCAAGGCTCATAAAATATTCATCGTTTTTTATAATACAATCATTCATATAAAATACATCCACCTTGCCGATAAAAACAGACAGTAAATAATATACCCTAAAAGGAAAACGTTAAAAGTTTTTTGTAGAGAAAACGAATCGGAAATATCCTTTACAATGTTTTGTTTATGTTTTTTGAGTATAAAATACAACGATACTATTCCCAATACGCCCAGTGTAATATCAAAAAGAAAAATTGCTGTACTTATAGCCTTTCCGTCTGCAAATTCGCTTATTATAAGATAAATTAAAGATAAGCAGTTGTTTGAAAAGTGGATTATGATAGCGGGAATTACGGAGTTGCATTTTAGGGCTATATAGCCTAAAAATAACCCACCCGTAAAGGCATACAAAAACTGTGAAACGTTTGTATGCATAAGCGAAAAAAGGAGTGAAGTCAATATGATTGCAAAAGACTTCCCGAAGGGAATAAGCCTTTCAAGAATGACTTTGCGGAACAGTATCTCTTCGACTATAGCCGGTACGACTGCAGACGAGACGAATAGCAAGACCAGCCCGCCAAAATGGTGCGGGATATCGGGCGAATATCTAATAAAACCTATACCTATTTTATTAAAAAGAAGCTGTATAATATTTGTGATATTTGCACCTACCGATATACAGCCTATCGCCGTTATGCCGAGCAAAATAAATTTTTTCGGAAAAACGAATTTAAAGCTGATATTGCAACTTGTTTTCTCGGTATATCTGAAAATAAAAAATGCGGGGAGAAGAAATATCATTAAATAAAGTATAATATCCACACACGTACAGATGTTCGCAAAAGCTACCGAGTTTTCACTAAAACCGACTTTACTTAAAAGGGCTGATATTGCTTTAATAAAATTGGGTGTTAGTTGTGATAAAGCTATATGAAACAAAAGACCGAGGGAAACAGCATCAATTGTTTTTTTGTATATTATTTTGGTATCTGTAGAATTGATAACTCATTCCCCCTTTTTTTGTCTTATTATTATAGAAAGAAAATTTAGATTTCGTAGTCGAGAACGACACGTGCCTCGGTTGTTGCGGCAACGATTTTTTTAACCTTTGCGTGTTCGCTGTCAACAGCGTAAACGTTGAGAGCTTCTTTGGTTTCAAATTCTGTGTAAAGCATCATATCGTAGGACATGGAAGTTTGACCGAAATCGAAACCTATTTCCATTTTTTTAATTTCGGGAACGAGGGGCACAAGGGCGTAAAGTCTTTCTCTGACCAGCTCCATATTTTGCAGCTTTGTTCTGCCTTCGGCCGCTTCTTTAAATTTCCACATTACAATATGTTTGATCATATTTTTACCTCGCTAAAATTAATTTGTTACATAATTATATCATACGGTATGGTGAAAATCAACAAAAATAAAAACTAAAATTTTTTATCGACCTACATATTGTGGGGGACTGTTCTTGAGGGGTAAAAAAAGTGTCGAAAAAGGGAATGAAAAACCTTATTTTTTGGCATAAAATAAAGCTTTTCACAGTGGGAGAGTGAGAGAGGGGAGGATAACGCTAAAAAGATGATACATACAATATATTGTGTTGCAAAAGGGTATTGACACAATATTTGGTGTTGTGTTATAATGAGTACAATCACTAAAAATAGACTAAAATCAGAGGGGGAAAAAATGTTTACACACATAGTAAAAAGAGACGGAAGAGTCGAGCTTTTTGATGAGATAAAGATTACGAAAGCAATCCGTAATGCGTTTACCGCGTGCGAGTACGACTCCGAATACAACGCAAGCCGTCTTACTACGATGGTAGTTGAAAAGGCGGAAGAAAAATACAAGGATTTAACACCCGACGTTGAAGGAGTGCAGGATATCGTTGAGCAGGTGCTTATCGAAAACGGTTATGCGGCTGTAGCGAAGGCTTATATTCTTTACCGTCAGAAGAGAAAGCAGGCAAGAGAGATTGATTCTCTTATTGGTGCTACTATTGATATGTTCGGTAATTACCTTGGCGACAAGGACTGGTCTATCAAAGAAAATGCGAATATGCAGAGATCGGTCAACGGTCTTAACAATTACGTAAGAGAAGCGTTTACAAAGAAGTATTGGCTGTATGAAGTATATCCCGAAGACGTAAGAAAGGCTCACGAAAGCGGCGATGCCCACATTCATGACCTCGGTTTCTTCGGTCCTTACTGTGCAGGTTGGGATCTGAGACAGCTTCTTATGGACGGCTTCGGCGGTGTCGGCGGCAAGGTCGAGAGTAAGCCTGCGGGTCATCTTCGTTCTTTCCTCGGACAGATAGTCAACTCAACGTTTACGACTCAGGGCGAAACTGCAGGTGCTCAGGCTTGGAGCTCTATTGATACATATTGTGCTCCGTTTATTTACTACGATAATCTTACCTACGAACAAGTTAAGCAGTGTATTCAGGAGTTTGTATTTAATATAAACGTACCTACCCGTGTCGGCTTCCAGTGTCCTTTTTCAAACCTTACTTTCGACGTAAAGGTTCCAAACACATTGAAGAACGAACCCGTTATTATTCACGGTGAATACAAGGATAAGGTTTACGGCGACTTCCAGGAACAGATGGATATATTCAACAAGGCGTTCTGTGCTGTAATGCTTGAAGGCGATGCAAAGGGAAGAGTATTTACATTCCCTATTCCTACAATTAATATTACAAAAGACTTTGAGTGGGACAGCCCCGTTGTTGACGAGTTTATGAAGATTACCTGCAAGTATGGTATTCCCTATTTTGCAAACTACGTAAACTCTGACCTTTCCCCCGAAGACGCAGTATCTATGTGCTGCCGTTTGAGACTTGACAAGAGAGAGCTCCGCAAGAGAGGCGGCGGTCTCTTTGGTTCAAATCCGATGACGGGCTCTATCGGTGTTTACACCATTAATATGCCCAGAATCGGTTATCTCAGCAAGACCAGAGAAGAGTTCTTTGAAAGACTTGAAAATATTGCAAGAATCGGTAAGACATCTCTTGAAATAAAGAGAAAGATTATTGAACATCAGTCCGAAAAGGGCTTGTATCCTTATTCAACCTATTACCTTAGAAATATCAAGGAGCGTACAGGCGAATACTGGACAAACCACTTCAATACGATAGGCTTGGTAGGTATGAACGAATGCTGTCTGAACTTCCTCGGTGTTGATATCGGTTCTGAAGAGGGTAAGAATTTCTCGATTGAAGTTATGAATTATCTCCGTGAGCTTATGAGTCAGTTCCAGGAAGAGACAGGCCATTCCTACAACCTCGAAGCTACACCTGCTGAGGGTACAACATACCGTCTTGCAAAGCTTGATCACGATATGTATCCCGATATTATTCAAGCAGGTCAGGAAGAGCCCTTCTATACAAACTCCAGTCAGCTTCCCGTTGCATATACAGACGATATATTTGAGTGTATGGAGCTTCAGGACGAGCTTCAGTCTCTCTATACGGGCGGTACTGTTTACCACCTCTATATCGGAGAGCGTATTGAAGATATTCAGGTATGTAAGGACCTTATCAAGAATGTATTTGATAGATATAAGATGCCCTATATTTCTATTACTCCTACGTTCTCTATTTGCCCCGATCACGGTTATATCGTGGGTGAACACTTTAACTGCCCCGAGTGTGGACAGGACGCAGAGGTTTGGTCAAGAGTTGTTGGCTATCTCCGCCCCGTTCAGAACTACAACAAGGGTAAGAGAGAAGAATATATGATTAGAAAGAAATTCGTTATCTAATATAGAATTTGTATTCCCCCGCCGCAGCATTTTGGCGGGGGATATTTTCTCCCTTGAAAAGAGTGCATTGATGTGATATAATATAATTGAAAAGATGCAGAGGTGTTAAGTAAATGAATATAGCAGGTTTTCAAAAATCATCGTTTGTGGATTTTCCCGGTATAATATCTTGCGTGGTGTTTACCCCGGGGTGTAATATGAAGTGCGGATACTGCCACAACAAGCATATATTATCGGCAGACGCACCGAAGATTGATGCACTTGAAGTTATGGACTATCTGAACAAGAGAAAGGGTATGCTGAAAGGTGTTGTTGTGTCGGGAGGTGAGCCGACGCTGCAACCTGACCTTGAAGCCTTTATTGCGAGTGTAAAGACTTTAGGCTATATGGTCAAGCTTGATACAAACGGAACGAACCCCGATGTTGTAAAATCGCTCTGCGAAAAGGGATATATAGACTATGTTGCGATGGATATAAAGGCAAATATAGAAAAATATTCTCTTGTGGCTGGTTGTAATATAGACATAGAAAAGGTACTTAAGACGGTAGCCTTTTTGAAGGAAAGCGGTATTTCTCACGAATTCAGAACGACGTTTTGCCCGGAATTGACAAAAGAGGATATTTTGGAAATATCAAAGAATATAGTGGGCGAAAGCGATTATTATTTACAGCAGTACAGACAGGTCGAAGGCGGAGGACAGCCGCACCCGAGAGAATACGTTGAAGAGTGCGTGAGACTTGTTGTTGCAAACGGTGGTAAATGTACTGTAAGAGGGTTATAAAAAGATAAATTAAAAATAGGGGGAAAGATAATGAAATGTCCTGTATGCGGAGAGACGAACAGTAAGGTTATTGACAGCAGACCGACAGATTCTGAGATAAGAAGAAGGAGAGAATGCATTTCGTGCGGAAGACGTTTTACTACCTATGAGGTGCATGAGAAGGTGCCGTTGATTGTTATAAAGAAGAACGGAACGAAGCAGTTTTTTGACCGCAGTAAGATATTGAACGGTCTTGATAAGGCGTGTTATAAGCGTTCTATGATAACCCCTGATGATATGGAAAGGATTATAACGGAAATTGAAGTTGATTTGAGGAACGCTTTTCAGACGGAAGTACATACTTCCGAAATAGGAAGACGTGTTCTTGAAAAGCTCCGTGATATAGACGAGGTTTCATACGTAAGATACGCTTCTGTTTACCGTAACTTCAACGACATCGAAAGCTTTATGCAGGAATTGAAGGATATGAAGAAAGAAAGCGAATAAAGATTATGCCGACAGACAAAACACTGTCGGCTTTTTGATTACCTTCTGTGTATTTATATTAGGTAAGCAGTTACATTAATAGCCTCCTTTTTGGAGGAAGCAGTCAAAATCTTTGATTTTGACTGAGGGAGAGTGCGTTACAATATAGTTAGTACTTTTTTTGATATAACGTAGGCTCCTTTCGTCGCCTAACGGCACCACCTTCATCTCGGAGGAAGGCTTATAATGTGCCTACAAGGTTGTATGTTTTCTGATAGAGGTAAAGAAATTCATTGACTAAGAAAAAAGTTATGTGGGAATGAAAAAAGTTGTAGGTACTATATAAACCTCCATCTGAGGAGGGAGGTGGCTCGGCAAGATATAATAAGCGGTAGAAAAGCAAAATAGTATTTGCCGAGACGGAGGGAGAGAAAAGCATTAAGTCTTGCTATCTAAATCAAGAAAATCATAGTTGATAGAATGTGATTTTTGTTTATTAACAGAGATAAAAAATACCAAGGTTTAAAGATCTTCTCTCCCTCCGTCTTTTGCTTCGCAAAATCCACCTCCCTCCTCAGATGGAGGTAAGACAAAGTGCCTACTTACTTGATGTTTCTGTATAGAGATAATGGGATTTCTCGATTCCGCACCTGATGGTGCTTCACTCGAAATGACAAGGTGATAATGTTCGCACAAACCAGAGAAGCAAGGTTTCTTTGCTTATTTTCTTTCCTCAAAAGAAAGTATGTGGTACAATTCAAGAGAATCAAGTTTTCTTTGCCTACTTTCTTTCGAAAAAGAAAGTAGGTGCCAAGTTTTCTGCGAAAGAAAGCGGAGTTTGTTTTATTTTTACATCATACTTGAATGTTTATCAAATGTATGATATAATATAAGGAAAGATAGCTTTATTAGGAAAAATGGGCGGTACTGTATGAAGAAATATTTAGAGATAGGCAAGATTGTAAATACTCACGGCTTCAGAGGCGACGTAAAGGTGCAGTCGTGGTGTGATTATCCGGAAGTAATGACCGAGCTTGACGTTGTTTACCGCAAGGTAAATGGGAATTATATCGGCATAAACGTTCAAAAGGCATCGGTTCACAAGGGTATGGTACTGCTTAAATTAGAGGGTATTGACGATTTCGATAAGGCTAACGCTCTTCGCGAAGAGGTTATTTATGCAGACAGAGATGATATAGTAAGAGAAGACGGCTCGTTTTTTATCGCTGACATGATAGGACTTGATGTTATAGACGTTGACAGCGGCAAGATTTACGGCAAGCTTAAAGACGTAACGCAATACGGCATACACGATATATACACCGTTGCAACTGAAAAGGGTGAGGTGCTTATTCCCGCCGTCAGCGAATTTGTAAAGAAAATATCGTTGGAAGAGGGCATACTGATAAAGCCCATAGAGGGAATGTTTGATGAGGTTTGACATAATGACGCTTTTTCCCGAGATGACCGACAATATTCTCGGAGAAAGCATAATAGGACGGGCACAAAATAAGGGTGCTGTTGAAATACACTCACACAACATAAGAGATTTTTCAGAGGACAAACACAGAAACGTTGATGACACTCCCTGCGGCGGCGGTATGGGTATGCTTATGGCAGCTCCCCCTATATACCGTTGCTGGAAAAATATTATTGACAAGACCGACGGAAAAAAGAGAAGAACCGTGTATATGTCTCCGCAAGGCAGGGTGCTTACTCAGAGTATTGCAAAGGAATATCTTGAATACGACCAGGTTATAATTCTTTGCGGACACTATGAAGGTGTTGACAGACGTATAATAGAAGAGATAGTTGACGACGAAATATCGATTGGTGATTATGTATTAACGGGAGGCGAATTGCCTGCCTGCATATTTGTTGACTGCATATCGCGAATGATAGACGGAGTGTTATCCGCCCCCGAGTGTTTTGAAAATGAAAGCATTGCGGGCGGTATGCTTGAATATCCGCAGTACACACGCCCCATTGATTTTATGGGCAGAAAAGTTCCCGAAGTTCTTCTGTCGGGAAATCATGAAGAAATAAAAAAATGGAGGTACAAGTCGGCAGTCGAATTAACAAAAAAGAACAGACCCGATTTGATATAAAACAAACTATTATAAAAAGAGGCAGGAGGTGAGAATGTAATGTCGGTGAAGAAAAACAGAAAAAAAAGAATGAGCGTGCTGTTTGCACGGAGTAAAATTCTGGAGTTTTTTGTAACTATAGCATCGTTCCTGTACAGCAAAGCGGAATGCAGTCTTGCGGGGAAAATGTTTACGTCATACAACACTAACTATGCTGAAGACAGCATGATTTGCCGATTGTTCGGAAGGCTTAATCTTGGAAAAAAGTTTTTCCGACCTGTAAAAAGAAATATTTCCAAACTTGTGTCTCAAAGCTTTTTGCTTGAAAAAATAAACGGTTATTTCAAGGGCTGGCTATATACGAAGCTAAGTGTTTACGGACTTTTTTCAATAACCTCAGGCATCGGCTTCGTTCTGCTCCAATTATTAAAAGTTTATGGCATGGGAATCGGCAAACTCTCTTTTCTCGATATGTTCATTTCATTAATGCTTATTGCCGTATCCATTCCTCTTATAATATCACACGCTTCCCTAAATGAGGCGGTGTGCGAAAGCAAGAGTGCAAGATGGTTATTGTTTGAGTGGCTTGGCTGTAAAAAAGAAGCCTTCGAGCAACAATCACTTCAAAAAAGCCATACCAGAACCGCATTACCTTTAGGAGTTATTTTCTGCGTTCTGTCATGGTGGGTAAGACCTATAATACTATTTGCTTTTATAGGTGTTATCGTACTCGCTTTGACTATTTTTTATATCCCTGAAACGGGAATTGTTTCTTTAGTGTTCTTGTTGCCTTTTTTGTCAGCTCGTCGTTTGAGCATGCTTATAGTATATATTACCGTATGCTTTTTGATGAAATACATTAGGGGGAAAAGAACGGTCAAGTTTGACCCTATGGCTACAGCGGTGTTGGCGTTCTCTCTGTTGATGCTTCCCAATACCCAAAGATTTTGGCAGGGGTTGCTTGGTGTTTGTATTTTCTTCTTGGTAATTAACCTCATAAAGTCGAAAAAATGGATAAGCAGGACTCTTACTTCTTTAGTTTTCTCTTTCTTTCTAAGCGTTTTCTATGGACTTGCTTCATATATTTCCGCAAAACTTGGGATTGACTATCTTACCTTTGTTTTTAGAGCAACAGATGATATGGGAATGCAGAGCTTGTTTGGCTCTGCCGAGATATTTGCTTCATATATTGTTACGGTACTTCCTTTGATTGCCGTTGCAAAAAATAAAAAAGCTAATTCGGTTATATCGTTTTTTGCGGTAATAGCAGGTGTTGTATGTCTGTTTTTGACACGTGAATACAGAGCTTGGATTAGTATTCTTTTCGGAGTTGTTCTGTTTTTTGTGTTTTACGGAAAGAAGACTCTTGCATTTATAGGAATTATGCTTTGCACTTTACCTGTTGTATTCATTAATCTGCCTAAAAGCTTTTTTGAAAGAATGTTTGACAGCAGCATAACAGATCATCTTCACGAAGCATTATTCGGTGATGTGAATGGGCATATAGATATCTTCTATATATTAGCGGTTTTCTTGTTTGCTTTGGTCTTACTTCTCTGTTTGCAAAAGAGTATCACATTCTTTTCCGATGGGTGCAGTATAGAGGGAAGAAAGGTTTCCTTAGGTGCTATGGCAGGTGTTACGGCATTTATAGTTATGGGACAGAATATCGTTATTGCGGCCGACTTCAAATTGTTACTTATATTCTGGCTGTTGCTTGGACTTGCTTCTTGTGTGTGCGAGACAGAACGGAGTAACGCTGTTTATAATGAATATGATAAGTTTGATTACAGTGAGGGGGATTTATATTGAGTTCTTTAAACAGAGGCAGAGGAAAATATCGTTTTAACATAATTGATATATTGCTTATCTTAGTCATTGTCGTTTCGGTTGCGGCTATCCTGTTTTTATATTTTTACGACGGCAAGCTTGGTAATGACGAAAATGATGTTGACTCGGTGGATATTATTTATACTGTCAGTCAAACGGAAATTCCTGCTATTTTGAGGGGTAAAATAAATATAGGCGATTCGGTTGCCGAGGCTGGAACTTCAGCATTGTTGGGGCAGGTTATCGACGTTGAATATACCGATTCGGTATATTCCGGATATGACAACGAAAACAACAGATTTGAGGAGATTTATCCGGGTAAAATAGACGTTAAGATAAGAATAAGTGCGAAAGCAGTAATTGACGAAAACGGTTTTTGCAATATAAACGGATATGTGTTGAATATCGGAAAAGAAGCGAGACTGAAATTCCCTTATTATACTGGTGATACGGTTTGTGTATCTATAAGTGAGGTGAGTGAATAATGACCGGTGCAGAAAGAAATGCACGTAAAAAAATAAGAATAAGCATTATTGATATTTTGATATTGCTGACAGTTGTTGCATGTATTGCGGGGACGTTTGTGCATTATAAGCTTTTTGAAAAAAACAATGCCGTTATAACGGATGAACACAGTCTGGTATCGGTTTTGTATTCGTCACTTTCACCCGAAATTGCCGAAAGGGCGGTTGTGGGCGACAAGCTGTTTTTTGACGGCGGAAAAACTTTAGGCACGGTGGTTGAATTAACTGTTGAGGAGGCCAAGGTCTATTACAAAAATTCGGACGGCAAGTGGGTGCTGGGCATTGATGAATCAAAGAAAGACGTTACAGCCATAGTAGAGGTCGAGGGCAATTTTACGGATGCTGGATTTCTTGCAAACGGAACCGATTATGTTGCCGCAGGTATGGAAATTGAGACTTTTACTCCAAGATTTTCGGGAAATGGACTAATTTTTGATGTGAAAAAACAAACTGAATAGGTGTTGTTGAATAAATATAACAAAAATACTTGATTTTATTTGACGGTTGTATTATAATAGTGTTAAGTATGTTGATAACTATAGCTTTTTACAGTTTATTTTTATTTTGATAGGAGCGACAAAGATAATGATTTCACGCGAAGTTTTGATAAGCAACAATATTGGTTTGCATGCACGTCCCGCTACATTTTTTATTCAGAAGGCTAATTCTTTTAAATGTTCTGTTTGGGTTGAGAAGGAAGAGCGCCGCGTAAACGCAAAGAGTCTCCTCGGTGTACTTTCGCTTGGTATTGTTAAGGGGATGACTATTACCGTTATTGCTGACGGTCCCGATGAAAACGAAGCTGTTGACGGTTTGATTGAGCTTGTTAACACAGGTTTTGGTGACTGATTAATTATCCAATAATGATTTTGCTAAAAAACGGACATTGACTTTATTGTGCTTTGTCCGTCTTTTTTGTAGGTGTCACAGAAAGGAGAAGAGGGTTATGTCACAGCAGGATATAGATTTTTTACTTGATAAGGCACTAAAGCTGCCTCTTTCTCCCGGTGTTTATATAATGCGTGATGAAAAACGAAGAGTCGTTTATGTGGGGAAGTCGAGGGCACTGAAAAACAGAGTGTCGCAATATTTCCGAAAAAACAGTAAGCATGACACAAAGACGGTTATGATGGTGTCGAAGGTGCGTGATTTTGACTATATTTTAACCGATACCGAAAACGAGGCGTTGGCACTTGAAAGTCAGCTTATCAAGCAGTATTCACCTAAATACAATATTAAGCTTAAGGACGGCAAAAATATGCCGTATATACGGATACAGCTTAACGAAGATTATCCCAAGGCAGAGGTGGTGTTTGCAAGGAAGAGCGACGGAGCAAAGTATTTCGGCCCTTATTCGACGATATCGGCGGCTTACGGAGTTTTGAAGACTGTTCAAAAGTGCTTTAAGGTACATTCTTGCAACAGGAATTTCCCAAAAGATATAGGCAGGGAAAGACCTTGTCTTTATTGTCAGATTGGGGATTGTGTAGGACCTTGCACGGGAAATATTTCAAGCGAGGAATATAAGGAAATCTACAGACAAATAATATTGTTTCTGCGAGGCAGTTTTTCCGAGGTTAAGAAGAAGCTGACCGAGAAAATGGAGTATTTTTCCGAAGAGCTGATGTTTGAGGCGGCGGCTGTTTACAGAGATCGCATTGATGCATTGTTAAAGGTTTGGCAGAGACATAAGATTGTCGGTTCTCCCGATTCGGAACACGATATTTTTGCTCTTTATACAGATGATGCTGTTTCTTGTATTTCTGTATTTTTTATCAGAGAGGGTAGGATAATAAATACCGAAAACTATATTTTTACCCCCGATGAGCTACTCAATAATACGGATTTGCAGTCGTTTTTGTATGATTTTTACGCAAAGAGGGGCGACGTTCCCAAAGGGGTATTGCTAAATTTTGAGATTGGCGAAGAAAAGGATGCCCTTGAGGATGCTTTGCGTGTTATTGCCGAGCGTAAAGTGGTTGTCAGAACGCCCGAAAGGGGAGAGACAAAGAAGCTTTGCGATATGGTTTACGAGAATGCTGCAAGGCATGCATATCAATACAAAGAGAGCAGAGCGGCTGACGATGCGGTTCTCATTAAGCTTGCACAGTTGCTTCAGCTTGAAGTAGTGCCCGAGAGAATAGAGAGCTTCGACATTTCAAACTACGGCAAAGAAAATATAACTGCAGGCATGGTCGTTTTTGAGGATGGTAAGCCACAAAAGAGCGAATACCGCCTGTTTAAGATAAAAAATATAACCGATAAGCAAGACGACTACGCCTCTATGGCTGAGGCGGTCACGAGGCGTTTTGAACGTGCAAAGCAGGGAGACGAGGGATTTGCAAAGTTACCGGATCTTATACTTCTTGACGGTGGCAAAGGGCACGTTTCGGTTATAAAAGAGGTTTTGCAAAAAATGCGTGTAGATATTCCCGTATTTGGCATGGCAAAAGACGACTATCACAAAACGCGAACACTTTGCACCGAGGACGATGAAATAAGTATTGCGAAAGAAAAGCAGGTGTATATGCTTGTTTATAAACTGCAAGAGGAAGTGCACCGCTTTACTATATCAAAAATGAGGGCGTCGAAAGAGAGGTCTTTAAAAAGATCGGTGCTTGAAGAGATCGACGGTATAGGAAGCGAAAAGGCAAAAAGAATACTTGCTCATTTCAAGAGCCTTTCTGCCTTAAAAAAAGCATCGCTTGATGAAATAAAAGCTGTTAGGGGTATATCTGAAAAAAACGCCGAAAACGTGTTTAATTACTTTTCGGTAGATAAAGGAGAATAACTGTGATGAGAATAATAACGGGACTTGCAAAGGGTACCAAACTCGAAACTCTTGAGGGGCTTGATACGCGTCCTACGGCAGAGCGAGTTAAAGAATCTATTTTCAGTATGCTTCAATTTGAGCTTGAAAACAGACGTGTTCTTGATCTGTTTGCGGGAAGCGGTCAAATGGGGCTTGAAGCACTTAGTAGGGGGGCAGGAAGCTGTACCTTTGTTGAAAGAAACCTTGATGCAATGGAAATTGTCAAAAAAAACGCAAAGAAGACAAGACTTATAGAAAAGTGCAAGATAGTCAATGTGGACTACAAGGATTATCTCCGCGGAGCAAAGGGGAGAGAAAAATTTGATATAGTTATTCTCGACCCGCCGTATTCTATGAAGATATTGCCCGAGATATTAGAGAGCCTCGTTAAATATGACCTGCTTAACCGCAATGCTAAAGTGGTTTGCGAGAGCGAGGACGATGTTGAATATACCTGTGAAGGACTTGAAACGGTGAAGCATAACAAATACGGACGGGTGTATATTACCGTGCTTTGCAAGAAGGGAGAAGATTTATGAAAAAAGTATTGATACCGGGAAGCTTTGACCCTGTAACTGTCGGACATTACAATATAATCGAAAGATGTGCGGGCGTTTTTGATGAAGTGTACGTTGTTGTTTTCCAAAATACCGAAAAAAAGGGGAAGGGCGGTTTTACTGGGGCTGAATGTTATGAGATGCTGAAAATTGCCGTAAGGGATTTGCCTAATGTTCACGCGGATATAACTGATACGCTTGTTGTGGACTACGCAAAAGCTCATAACATTGATTATATTATCAAAGGAATTCGTGATACTATGGATTTTGAGTATGAATATGATCTTTTTGTTATAAACAGAAGCATCGGCGGATATGACACGATTTTTATGCCCTCATTGCCCGAATATAAGCATATAAGCTCTACCTTTGTGCGTGATATGATAAAATACGGACGTGATGTAACACCGTATGTTCCTAAAGGTGTGGATGAGTTTATAAAAAATAAGATGTAAATACTGTTTTCTCCCGTAAATTTTACAAGAAATGACATTCCTTGCTCTAAATAGAGTAAGGGATGTTTTTTCTTTGTACAAAAATTTGGATAATATTGAGAAAATGGGATTGTAATTTTGTCGTTTTTTCGGCAAAATAAAGAAAAAGTTGTGCAAGGTGCACAAATAGTATGAGGCGATAATTGTTAAAATGATAAAGTTCTAAAAAAATGTAAAAAACTATTGAAAAATTTGGGGAGATAGTGTACAATAGTGGTGGTGTAAAGTGTAGTGAAATGTCAGTGAAGTGGCGTTGAAGTGAACCAATATGACTTGAATATGGAGAAAAACGGTTGGAGCTACTTTCGGGACATTTGTTTTTTATACCCTTTTTGTCGCTTTTTATCCAATATGTATATATAAAAATGAAAGAAACGGGAGGTGAGGTAAATGATCGGCGAATTCATGTTTACGGGTGAATATAAGCATTCGATTGACCCGAAAAACAGAATGTTTCTTCCTGCGACCATGCGTGAAGAATTGGGCGAAGAGGTCTTTGTCGTAAAAGGCGTTGATACCTGTATTGCCGTTTATCCCAAAGAGGCTTGGGATGCATTTACCGAAAAACTCAATCAGCTTCCCGAAATGAAGGCAAGACGCGTTAAGAGAACGCTTATGGCATCTGCTGTTAAGACGAAGATAGACAGCCAGGGAAGAGTGCTTATTACACAGTCGCACAAATTATATGCAGGTCTTGATAAAAACGTTTACGTTATCGGAGTGGGAAACCACGTTGAAGTCTGGGATGAAGACAAGTGGATCGCAGAAAATGATATGAATTCGGAAGAACTTGCAGAAACACTTATGTCTCTTGGGTTCTAAATGAGTATTGTGTTTTCTCATTACTCCGTCCTGCTTAATGAGTGTATAGACGGACTTGATGTAAAGCCTGACGGAATATATGTTGATCTGACAACGGGCGGCGGCGGTCATTCTTACGAGATTGCAAAAAGGTTGACCGAGGGAGGCAAGCATATTTGTCTTGATAGAGATGACGATGCTCTCGAAGCGGCAGGGCAACGACTGGCTGAGTTTTCCGACAGAGTAATTTTTGTGAAAGACAATTTCCGAAATGTAGGCAGTGTACTTGATAACCTTGGAATAGAGACTGTTGACGGTGTGATTGCCGACCTTGGCGTATCGTCATATCAGCTTGACACGGCCGAAAGAGGTTTTTCCTACAACAACGACGGATACCTCGATATGAGGATGAACAAATCCGATGCTTTGACTGCATACGACGTGGTTAATACCTATTCTAAGGATAAGTTAAAGCAGATAATATACGATTACGGTGAGGAGAAATTTGCTCCCCGTATTGCAAGCTTTATTGAACAAGCGAGAGAGGCGAAGCCTATAGAGACTACTGCGGAATTATCGGATATAATCAGAGCCGCAATACCTCAAAAGGCGAGAATAGACGGTCCTCATCCTGCAAAGAGGACGTTTCAGGCGATAAGAATAGAGGTTAACGGCGAGCTTGATGCTATTGAACCTGCTATAACCGCCGCGGTTGAAAGACTGAAAAAGGGCGGTAGGTTGGCTGTGATTTCCTTCCATTCGCTTGAAGACAGAATAGTCAAAAAGACTATTGCGGGACTTATAAAAGGTTGTACGTGTCCGCCCGATTTTCCGGTGTGCATGTGTGGGAAACAGCCGGCTTTGAAGTTGATATCAAGGAAACCGATATTGCCTTCAGAAAGAGAAGTTGAAGAAAATCCGAGGTCGAGAAGTGCAAAGCTTCGTGTTGCCGAAAGGATATAATAACATTTCGGAAATAGGGAATTTCGATATGTTATTTTGAATAATAGGGGTAAATAAATTAGGGGGAGCGGAATATGACTTACGAAAAGTCGTACGAAGAAAAGAAGAAAAAGGCGAAAAATATTCATAGAGACGTGAATATTGCCGAAAAAGAAAATATTGCCGCGAAAACAAGAAACAAAACACGTGCTGTCGCAAGGCATGCACTTGAATCAGATAATATAAAAGTCGTTGCTGCTGTAAACGAGACGCCGAAGGTTCGGACAATTAAGGCGAAGAAAACCATGCCTTTTCCGACTTCTGTAGTGTTTGTGTCAGTTATCTGCACTGTCCTGTTCATGTTCATGATGCTTACCATGGCTCAGATCAATGAGTTTACCCAGGATATCTCGGCACTCCAGAATAAATTGTCCGAACTCCAGAAGCAAGAAGAAGAATTGAGATTGGATGTCGAACTGAAGAATGACCTTAGAGTCATCGAAGATGCTGCTGTGAATGAACTTGGGATGGTAAAAGCCGATGAAGTAAAAAAACAATATGTTGTTATCGGCAATGAAGATAAAATCGAGGTTGTAGAGCCCGAAACCACAGAAGACAGTCTGATAAACACGGTTATGAGTTCCATTGGTGAGAATTTCAGAGAATTGGTGGAATATATCAACTGAAGCTGAATAAAATTTAATCGTAAGGCGTTTTTGCGTAGATGAGAGTAGAGTGGTGTATTGTGAATATACTCTTTACTCTCTTTTGGTTGATTGGGGCAGAATGCTGTAAACTCTCTCGGGGGTGGGGAAAATGAACGGTAAATTGAATAAGTTTATAAAAAGACGCAGCACTGCTTTGTTGTTATTTTTTGTAGTATTTTGGGGTGTTCTTGTAGGCAGGCTTTTTTGGATGCAGGTTATACATCACAAAGAGTATCAGAGAAGTGTTTCCGACAATGTTCAAAGAACCAGTACCGTATCTGCGGAACGCGGTGAGATACTTGACAAAAATGGTGTTGTGCTTGCGACTAACGTTTCAGTTTGGCGTGTGTTTATTTCTCCCGTCGATATTGTAGACAACGAGCAGGCGGTATTCATTTGCCGAAATCTTGCTGAGCTTTTGAATGTTAATTATGATACTATATACAACCGTGCTTTGAGAGAAAACAGAGCAGATGAAACTGTTAAGAGAAACGTAGAAAAAGAAGATGCGGACAGAGTTCGTGCTTTTATTGAGGAAAACGATCTGTCCAAACAAATACATCTTGAGGCAACGACCAAAAGATATTACCCCTATGACGCCTTGGCGGCAAACGTTATCGGATTTATGGGTACGGATGGCGGAAGCTACGGTCTTGAGCTTCAGTATGACAAATATTTGACGGGAACTCCCGGCAGATATATAACAGCAAAAAACGGTCTCGGCATGGATATGCCCTTCAAGTATGAAAGCTATATCAATGCTCAGAACGGTTATGATATTGTAACTACCATTGATATGCGTATTCAACAGCTTCTTGAAAAACAGATTAAGCTGTCATACGAAGAATCCGTTTCCGGCGGTGGTGTAACGGGTATTGTAATGGATGTTAATACGGGCGGAATACTTGCTATGGCACAGTATCCTACCTTTGATCTCAATGCTCCCGGAAAATTGAACGATGTTTATCAGGCTAAGCTCGACGAGCTGGCTTTGCCGAGCGACAGCGAAGAATATTCGGCTAAATATAATGAGCTTTTGTTCTCGTCATGGAACAACAGAGCAGTTTCATGGTTGTATGAGCCCGGTTCTACATTTAAAGTAGTTACGGCATCTATGGCTATTGAAGAAAATCTGATAGACCCTTTGGAGTCTTTTACTTGCAGAGGCTACATTAGAGTTGACGGTTATCCAAAGCCGATTCACTGCCACAAGCTAACGGGACACGGAACAAGGGTGTTCTCTGAGATGCTTCAGCAGTCTTGTAACCCTACATTGGTTACGGTAAGTCACAGAATAGGTTCTGATCTGTTCTACGATTACTTTAATTCCTTCGGCTATACAAGCAAAACGGGAATTGACCTACGCGGAGAAGCCGATGGTATTTATGTAGGCAGATCGGGATTGAAGAATGTTGAACTGTCGGTTTATTCTTTCGGTCAGACCTTTAAGACCTCGCCCATTCAGCAGATTACGGCAATAGCCTCTGTTGCAAACGGCGGTTACGTGGTAACTCCACATATGCTTGATAAGGTTGTTGATTCGGAAGGCAATATTATTGAGAGTTACGAAACAAACGTAAAGAGACAGGTTATAAGCAAGAGCACTTCTGAGTATATTTCAACAGTGCTTGAAGAGGGTGTTTCCGGAGACGGCGGTGCAAAAAATGCATACGTTTTAGGTTATAAGGTAGCCGCCAAAACCGGTACTTCTCAGAAGAGGGATATACTTAACGAAGCAGGCGAATCATATCTGTACGTTGGCTCCTGCGTTGCTTATGCTCCCGCAGACGACCCACAGATAGCTGTTCTTATAGTGTGCGACGAGCCTCTCGGAGGAGTTATTTACGGAAGTATGGTTGCAGCACCATATATTTCAGAGCTTCTTGAAGAAGTTTTACCCTATATGGGAATAGAAAGCTCCCTTGATGAAGAAGAACAAAAACGTGCACATGTTCAGGTTTGGGATTACACAGGACGTACTGTGGAAAGTGCAATTATGAACGTAAGAAACCAACACCTTGAATATGAGTTGGAAGGAGAGGGACCGACGGTCGTGTCTCAGGTACCGCCCGGCGGAAGCTCGGTTCTTATGAGCAGCGGTAAAGTAATACTCTATCTCGGAAATGCAACTCCCGAGCAGAGTAAACAGATAAAAGTTCCGAATGTTGTCGGAATGACGGCTACGGTGGCAAACAGAACCCTTACAAATGCCGGATTCAACATTAAAGTTGACGGGGCAATGAACTTTGATGAGGGGGCGGGTGCACGAGTAGTAAGCCAGTCACTTGCAGAGGGTACGTTGGTGCCTAATGGAACATTGATAACCATTCAATTAAGACATACTGACGGTACAGACTAAAAAATGCAGCTTCTCTGCGGATGTTTAAATAAATATTTTAAACATTCGGGGGGAAAGGCTATTTGAAACTCTATAATTATCTTGAAAACATCGAAGTTCTGCAGACAAACGTTGTGCGTTTTGACCTTGAGATTAAAGGGGTTACATCCCGTGCCTGCGAGGTTGAAAACGGTTACATATTCGTATGCATAAAGGGTATGCACAATGACGGGCATAGCTTTGCCTGCACTGCAAAACAAAGAGGAGCTGTGGTGCTCGTCGTTGAAAGCGTAACCGAAAGCGTCATTCTGTCAGAGCTTCCCTATATTAGAGTAAAAAACACAAGAGCTGTATTGGCTCTCATGTGTGCAAAATCGTACGGCAATCCCGAAAGAATGTTGAAGCTTGTAGGAGTTACGGGAACTAACGGGAAAACATCTACCTGCAGAATACTGTCGAATATATATTCCCTTGCACAACAAAGAGTAAAAACCGTCGGAACTCTTGACGGCGGTCTGACAACGCCCGATTCCGAAGACTTTTTCAAAATTCTCAAAAACGCCTTTGACTTGGGAATTGAAAAAATTGTTATGGAGGCTTCTTCTCACGCCTTATGGCTTGATAAGCTTAACGGAGTCAGGTTTGATTACGGTCTTTTTACCAACCTCACTCCCGAGCATCTTGATTTCCATAAGAGCATGAATGAATACGCTTTGGCAAAGGCAAAGCTGTTTCAAAATTCTTCATGCGGTCTGTACAATCTTGATGACAGCTTTTACAAACAAGTTTCAAGTCTTGCGTCGGGGAAAATTTATACATATTCATGCCTTGATATGACTGCGGACTTTTATATAAAAAATTATGTATCCGAAGGGACAGACGGATTTAGCTATACCCTCGTAACACCGAGCGAAGAAATGAAAATCAAATCACATCTTTGCGGAAGATTTAATGTGTATAACACATTGGCGGCAGGTGCTTTGGCATATATAGACGGGGTTGACACCGATATTATAGAGAAGGGGATATTATCCGTAAAAAATATTTCGGGCAGACTTGAACGGATTGAACTTGGGGAACTGCCTTTTTCGGTGTATATAGACTATGCTCATTCTCCCGACGCTTTGGAAAAAGTGCTCTATTGCATACGCAATTTCAAGAAGGAAGAGCAGAGACTTACCGTTTTGTTCGGGTGCGGCGGAGACCGAGACAGGTCGAAAAGACGTGTCATGGGGCAGATTGCCTCACGGCTTGCAGATTTTGTTATCGTAACGTCAGACAACAGTCGCTCGGAGAACTCAACCGATATTATTAATGAAATAATGAAAGGGATAGACAAAGAACGTCCGCATATTGTAATAGAAAATAGGCGTGAGGCTATTGAGTATGCTATTCTTAATGCCCGTGAAAACGATATAATCCTGCTTGCAGGAAAGGGACATGAAAACTACGAGATAGACAGTTTCGGTAAAAAATATTTCAACGAAAAAGAAATAGCCGCACGGGCGGTTTGTAAGAGGTTAAAAGGAAAATGATTATCGGATTATCTGAAAAGTTTGACAGTAGAATATTGGCGGAGCTTTGTTGCGGAAAGACCGATTCTGATATTGAGATAGGCGAAATATCAATTGACTCCCGTGAGGTGGGCGAAAAAACGCTCTTTGTGGCGGTAAAGGGCGAAAATACAGACGGACATATGTATATTGACAGTGCAGTAAAAAACGGGGCTGTTTGTGTTATGTGCGAAAAGCTTCCCGAAGACTTTGAGGGTAACTATATTATAGTTGAGGATACTATTAAGGCTATATCCGATATTGCGACGGCTTGTCGTGAAAAATACGCACCTTTTACGGTGGGTGTTACGGGAAGTGTCGGAAAGACTACTACAAAAGAGTTTATTTCATACGTACTTGCCGAAAGATTTCCCACTCATAAATCGGGTGGAAACTTTAATACTGTTTACGGAATAAGTCTGACCTTGGCTGCTTTGAGTAGTCTGCATAAGGCTGTTGTCGCCGAAATGGGAATGAGTGCATTGGGCGAAATATCCCAGCTTGCAAAAATAGCACGACCCGATGCGGCTGTCATTACCAATATAGGTACAGCACACCTTGAGGCACTCGGAAGCAGAGAGAATATTGCACGTGCAAAGCTCGAAATAATTGAAGGACTTAAAGATGACGGAACATTAGTGTACAATGGTGATGAACCGTTGCTTTGGGATAAAAAAGATGGATTCCCTAACAGTATAAGCTTTGGTATAAAAAACCGACAGGCAGACATCTTCGGAAAGAATATTCGCATATTGGATAATAAAACAATATTTGATATGCGGTATAAAAATGAGGAGATAGCAGA
This sequence comes from Eubacteriales bacterium, assembly GCA_045658315.1. Lineage (GTDB taxonomy): Bacteria > Bacillota > Clostridia > Oscillospirales > CAG-272 > RGIG1995. The sequence goes on along the minus strand of JAZOUV010000040.1, from coordinate 45,037 downwards.
TGTTGAGATTCCTGCATTAGGTCAGCATAACGTTTATAATGCTATGGCGGCATTTGCGGTGGGAAGAACGGCAGGACTTTCCAATGATGAGATTAGACGCGGACTCATGAATTACACACCGTCGGGAATGCGTCAGAAAATATACGATAACAACAGTTATACCATAATTGAAGACTGCTATAATGCAAGTCCTGAATCAATGAAAGCGTCCCTTTCCGTCCTTGCCGAGCTGGGCAAGGAAAGAAGAACCGTTGCAGTGTTGGGAGAAATGCGAGAGCTTGGAAGAACTTCCGATGAGCTTCACAAGTCGGTAGGCAGATATGCCGCAGAGCTTAATATTGACCGTCTTTATACATACGGAGACTCGGCACTTGAAATTGCCGTAGGTGCTCTTGAAGAAGGGCTGGATGAATCGGCTATTGTCGGGTATAACAAAATTTCCGAGCCGGAAGGCTTGGCTGAAATACTGAAAAATGACCTTAGGTCAGGTGATATTGTACTGTTCAAGGCAAGCAGAGCCGTTGCTCTTGAAAAGGTTATTGAATTGCTTGTAAAATAAGAGGGGGAGAAAAATGTATTTGTATTTTGTAGTTGCTTTGGCAATATCGTTGATACTGACCGTCTTGGCAGAACGCAAACTTATCCCCATGTTAAAAAGCATTAAAATGGAACAAAAGATACTTGAAATAGGTCCCCGTTGGCATAAATCAAAAGAGGGTACACCGACTATGGGCGGACTCGGCTTTATATTTGCGGCTGTTATCGTTTTTATTGCCGTTGCGATATGGGCGGGCTCAAGTAAAGCGGATATAGATATGTGGCGTGTGTGCATTACCTTTGTATTTGCATTTCTTTGCGGTACCATCGGTTTTATTGACGACTATGCAAAGTTTTTTAAAAAGCAAAACGAAGGTCTGTCAGCAGGACAGAAATATTTGCTACAGCTCGTTGTCTCTGCTCTCTACCTCTTTTTTATGGTATGGAAGGGCGGACTTACAACAGTGCTGAAGGTTCCTTTTGTAAATGTTGAATGGAAGCTCGGTATCTTCTATTATGTATTTGCTCTTATTCTTATTACCGGTGTTGTAAACAGTGTTAACCTTACCGACGGAATAGACGGACTTGCGGCAAGTATAACCGCTATAGTGGGCGGATTTTTTGCCGTTGTTGCATTTGCCTTCGGCTTTAATGACGGAATTATTATGTCGGGCTTGACGGTAGGCTGTTGTATAGGCTTTTTAGTTTACAATTTCTATCCGGCAAGAGTTTTTATGGGAGATACGGGATCGCTGTTTCTCGGCGGAACCGTTGTTGGTTTGGCTTTTCTTGTAAACCGACCTCTCATCATCGTTGTTGCGGGTATAGTATATATTGCAGAAACTCTGTCGGTTATGCTTCAGGTTGCTTCCTTCAAGCTTACCGGAAGGAGAATATTCAAAATGAGTCCGATTCATCACCATTTTGAAAAATGCGGCTGGAGCGAACTTAAAATTGTCGGTGTATTCAGTCTGGTTACCGCACTGTTCTGTTTAGCGGCATATTGGGGTATAATGTAATATGAACAAAAATGTTCAAGCTAAAGAAAAAAGGGCGGCAAGAAAAAAAGCGGATATTTCTGTTAAAAGAAAAAAACGCCCTGTAATAAAAAGAGATATAGTCAAGGATAATGATATCGTAAGAATCAAGGGTGATATGGATAGAACCTTTTTGATACTGGTTATCGTTATGATATGCTTTGGGTCGGTGATGGTATTCAGTGCCAGCTACGCGTATGCCCTTGCTTCCAAAGGGAACAGCTATTATTTCATCGAAAGGCAGATCATGTTCGTTGCCGTCGGTGTTCTCGGTATGCTGTTCGTTGCAAATTTTATTGATTACAGAACGATAAAAAAATATACCAATGCGTATTTTACCGTAGTTATCGGTCTGCTTATTGCGGTTCTTGTTTTCGGTACAGCCGAAGGTGAAGCTCTGAGATGGCTTTATATTCCCGGTACGGGTATCGGCATTCAGCCCTCGGAGTTTATGAAGCTTGGTATTGTACTCAGACTTGCGAAATATTTTTCCGACAGAGAGCAATATCTTGAAAGAAGAACATTTAAGTTAGAGCCTGTTGTAAGAAAACTGGCTATTCCTTATGCAATTGTTATCGTTGTATGTGTGTTGATAGCATTGGAGAAACACTTTTCGGGTGTTATTATTCTGTTTCTTATCGGCACGTGTGTTATATTTACGGCAGGCGGTCAGCTGACGTGGCTTTTCGGAGCGGCGGGAATATTCGGTTCTGTGTTGCTCGGTGTTATTATGTTAGTGCCTTATGCGAAGGCGAGAATCGATATTTGGCTGCACCCTGAAAACTATTCGAGTCAATCGGAAACGTGGCAGACGATTCAGGGTATGAATGCGGTAGGTTCGGGCGGTTTCTTCGGCGTTGGACTTGGCAACAGCTTACAAAAGCATATGTTTGTTTCACAGCCGCAGAATGACTTTATTTTTGCAATTATATGCGAGGAGTTAGGCTTTGTAGGTGCTGTAGCGACTATTTGTTTATTTACGGCATTTATTTGGAGAGGGGTGGTTATCGCTCAAAAGGCTCCCGATATATTTTCAAAATTGGTTGTAATAGGTATAGTATCAAAGGTTGCGATTCAGGCGGTGCTTAATATTGCTGTTGTTACGAACTCTATTCCAAATACAGGTATTTCACTTCCTTTCTTCAGCTACGGCGGCTCATCGCTGGTAATGCTGTTGCTTGAAATGGGCGTTGTACTTTCGATTTCGAGATTCTCATATCAAGATAAATAATTTTTACATTGCCGAAGGAGGCACTAAGCGTGAGAGTACTTATGACGGGCGGCGGAACGGGCGGACACGTAAATCCCGCTATTGCCATAGCCAATACAATTCGCGAAAAAGAAAAAGACAGTGTAATTGCCTTTGTCGGTACGGGCAGGGGAATTGAAAATAAGCTTGTTCCAAAGTTTGGGTATGAGGTATATCATATCGAGATACAGGGACTGAAACGTAAGCTCTCTCTCTCTAATATTAAGACTGTCTATTTGGCGGTAACATCGGTGTTTAAGGCGAAAAAACTCGTCAGGAGATTTAAGCCCGACGTTGTTATCGGTACGGGTGGTTACGTATGTTGGCCTGTGGTAAAAGCGGCGGCTGATATGGGTATTCCTACAGTTTTGCATGAGTCAAACGCACTTCCCGGTGTGGCTGTACGAATGCTTGAAAAATACGTTGACATTGTGTATACAAATTTTGAAGCAACTATAAACAAATTGAAATATCCCGAAAAGGCGGTGAGGGTAGGCAATCCCCTTATAGGAGGCTTTGTGTCTTCCGATTCCGACATATCAGAGGTAAAGGGCGGCTATAAAAAGCTGTTGCTTTCATACGGCGGCAGTATGGGTGCTATGCGTGTTAACGGCGAAATGCTCAAGGTTATGAGAGACTATTCGTCGAAGCACCCGGAAATACTTCATATACATGCATCGGGAGCTATTGAAAAAGAGACCGCAATAAAGACTTTCCGTGAGTACGGACTTGAGAAATACGAGAACCTGCAGCTTGTTGAATATATTTATGATATGCCGAGAAAGATGGCGGCAGCTGACCTCGTAATCGCAAGAGCAGGGGCTATGACATTGTCGGAGCTTGCAATGATGAAAAAGCCTTGCATACTTATCCCCTCTCCTAACGTTACCGATAATCACCAGTATAAAAACGCTGTTGAGCTTGAAAAGAAAAATGCCGCTGTGGTGTTTGAAGAGAAGTCTCTTGACGAAGGCGTGTTGGTTAAAGCAGTTGAAGAACTGCTGGATGATGATGAAAAACTTCAGAATATGAAAAAAAATATCGGCGGCTTTGCTGTTGAAAATACAAACGAGCTTATTTATAACGGTGTAAGAAAGCTTGTAGATGATAAAAAAATAAAAAGGAAATAGGATATGGACAGAGAAACGTATAATAATCCGGAATTGTCCAATGCTGAAATTGTTAACCGTGATACTCTCGAAAGGTTGATGGCTAAAAAAAGGCATAAAAAAATATTTCGGCGTATAAATTATATATTACTCTCGATTGTACTGTGTTTTATATTCGTGATAATCTGTATGGCACTGTTTCTGAAAATCGAAACTATTGACGTCAAGGGAAATGAGCGATATACGTCCGAGCAGATAATTGAAGTAAGCGGAATATCGGTAGGTCAAAACCTTTATGCTATAAACAAAAAAACTGCTAAAGGTTCTATAATTGCGGAATATCCCTATGTCAGTAATGTTGTCATCAGACGTACTCTTCCTTCAACGTTGACCTTTAAGATCTCTGAAGATCAGCCTAAATATTTTACGGAAATATGCGGCGAGTATTTTATTCTGTCGGAAACGCTCAGAGTGCTTGAAAGAACAACTGAATTGCCCGTGAATGAGGAACAACCTATAATAAGAATAATTTTTTCGGGTATTAAAAGTGCGATTGTGGGCGATACCGTTGCATTTGATAAAGACCTTACCTTCGATTACATAAACAACTTTATTCAAGCTGTCAGCGGACACGAGCTTGCCGAAGGTCTTACGTCTATCGATCTTACAAAAAAATATAATATATATGTAACATATCAAGACCGTTTCAAAATCTACCTCGGAGATAATACCGAGACGGAGATGAAGCTGACCTTTGCAGGGCTTATGATCAATACCTTTGAGCCTACTCAAAAGGGTGAAGTCGATGCCCATGACATCACAGTCGGCTCGGTGATTTTAGCAAATTAACTGTTTTTTGAAAATAATAGCAAGTGAAAATGTAAAATTATCGTGAACAATTTAAAAAATTCTTGCTTATTTAATTGAAAAGTATTATCATTATTTATATATCGGCAAAATTTTGGACTTTTGAAACATAACACGTAAATAATACAGGATTTATTATACACAGGAGGAAGCAAAAAATGGCATTTGAGTTTGAAGAAGCAAACAGCAACGGCGTTATTATTAAAGTTGTAGGTGTCGGCGGCGGCGGTACAAACGCTGTAAACCGTATGATTGAAGCAGGCGTAAGAGGCGTAGAATTTATTGCAGTAAATACAGATAAACAGTCCCTTGAAAAGTCGGGTGCAACACATAAAATCTCTATTGGTGAAAAGCTCACAAAGGGTAGAGGTGCAGGAGCTAACCCCGATGTTGGTTTCCGTGCTGCAGAAGAAAGTGCCGACGAAATCAAGAACCTTCTTATCGGTACTGATATGGTGTTTATTACCACAGGTATGGGCGGCGGAACAGGTACAGGTGCTGCTCCCGTAGTTGCGAAAATAGCAAAAGATATGGGCATACTTACTGTTGGTATCGTTACCAAGCCTTTCCTTTTTGAAGGCAAAAAAAGAATGGAGCTTGCTGAACAAGGCATTAAGAAGCTGGGTGAATGCGTTGACTCTCTCGTAGTTATCCCCAATGAGCGTCTTAAGCAGGTTTCTGAAACAAGAATTACTCTTCTCAATGCATTCGTTATTGCAGACGACGTTTTGAGACAGGGCGTACAGAGTATATCCGAGCTTATCAACGTTACAGGTGTTATTAACCTTGACTTTGCTGACGTAACCGCTATTATGTCCAACGCCGGCAATGCTCACATGGGTGTTGGTCAGGCTAACGGCAAGGATAAGGCTGAACAGGCTGCTATGATGGCTATTTCCAGTCCCTTGCTTGAAACATCTATCAAGGGTGCGAGAGGTATTATCGTTAACTTTACAGCATCTCCCGATATCGGCCTTGATGAAGTTGATGCTGCTGCAACAATGATTCAGAGAGAAGCTCATCCCGATGCACAGATCATCTGGGGTGCTGCATTTGACAGCAATCTTGAAGACGAAATGAAGGTTACTGTTATTGCTACAGGTTTTGAGGCTGCAAAGAAGGCGGCGGCTCAGGAAGCTGCTAAGCTTGCTGAAGAAAAACTTGACGCATCCTTCACTGCTCAACAGAACGATGATAATTCAGGTCTTTTCAAGAATGAATACGTTGATGCTAACGCTGAGTCCGAGCCTACGGGCGATGTTATTTCCGACAGCGATTTCAATGATATTCTCACACTTTTCAAGAAGAATAACTAATTCAATAATTAAAGCGTTTTAAAACTGCCCGTGCGTCTTAATAAGATGCACGGGTAGTTTTGTTTTTTTGTCTAATAAATGCTTCTTTCTGTACATTAGGTATCACATTTCCAATTTTAATTTCATATAATATTAAAAAAGCATAATGGGGTGAAAATATGGAAAATATGGATATTGGTTATCTTACAGTAAACGTAAGATATGCTAACGGGGCATCACCTGTCAAAAACGGCAGAATACTCCTAAGCAAGAATATGGAAAGCCTTTACGAATATCTGGCCGACTCTGACGGAAAAACAGAGCCTATTCCATTGGAAATTGGCGATGACTACAGTATTAAAGTTTTTGCCGATGGGTTTGTCGAAGGGGAATATGATGATATTCCTATAATCAGAAATGTTACAACTCTGCAAAACGTAAATTTATTTCCTATTCCGCCTGCAATGAGGGATGCAGATGATGAACAGTGAATACGGATTGCCCGAAATACCTGCCTATATAACGGTTCATTTAGGCAGTGCAGATGATTTTGCTGAAAACGTTACCGTATCTTTTCCCGATTACATAAAAGCAGTTGCCTCATCTACCCTTTCACCAAATTATCCCGAGGAAGCTCTCTGTGCAATTATGTACGCTCAAATAAGCAGAGCACTTTACAGAATAACAGAAAGAAAATACAGGAAAATGGGTTACAGCTTTGATATAACCGATGATCCGGTTACGGATTTGGCCTATGAATACGGTGCACCGGTATATGCTAACATTAACGAGATTGCAGATAATATTTTCAATGAGTACATTGCAAGTGATTACGGTATTTGGCCGATCAATGCTGAAATTTGTTACGACGGTGTAAGATGTCGCGGTCTGTCTGTCGAGGGCAGTATAGCTATGGCAAAAAACGGCAGAACATGTGAGGAAATATTGGAATACTATTTCGGACGTGAGTTTGGAATAGTAAGAAATGCTACGGTCAGGGGACTTCAGAATTCATTTCTGTTCGATTATCCAATGTATCAAGGACAGACGGGGGCTAATGTCAGTGGTTTGCAAATTGCTTTAAACAGAATTTCCGCAAATTATGACACAATACCGTATATTGAAACTGCAAACGGGGTTTACGGCGAGGAGACGGCGATGGCTGTCGCGGCATTTCAGAGAATATTTGACTTGCCTGTTACGGGAAGCGTTGAAAAAAATACTTACTATAAGCTATTGTATGTGCTTGACAGTATATACAGGCTGAATTATCTGGTGTTGCAAGGGGGGGAGTTTTCTGACATCCCAGTCGAGTTGAGGGCTGTGCTCGACTATGGCGATGTAGGAAATCAAGTTAAACTATTGCAGTATTATCTGCTGTTTGTTTCTGCCTTTGACAGCTTCGTTCCGCCCTTAGAAATTGTTGGGGTTTACGGCGAAAAAACTTATCAATCGGTAATGGCGTTTCAAAGAATGTTCGGCTTTGAGCCTGACGGGGTAGTAACCGACCCTATATGGCGTGTACTGCTTGATGTATACTCCGGATTATATTCGGCACTTCCGCCGAGTGCTTTTTCGGAGACGGCTGTTCCCTATGGCGGAAATATATTATTAATAGGCAGTGTGGGGACTGAGGTGAGGTATTTGCAGGAATATCTCAATAAAGTGGCGGAATCTTATCCCAAATTCCCCGAATTATCTTTAAATGGAGTGTATGACGAACAAACTGAAAATGCTGTAAAAGAATTTCAGCGACTTTTTGGAATAAAAGAAACAGGGGTGGTTACGTCAACTACATGGAATCTTTTGTCCGAGGTCTACAATGCTATAATCGCAGGTGAAAATAGGGAGGAATGATATAGTAATTATTTAAGCAATAATCTTTTTTTATCACTTCTTGTGGTATTTTTAATGGTTGTGTTAATCCTAACGACTGAGCCCTTTCCATCGGAAAGGGCTTTTTTGTGCTAACTGTTTATTATTAATTAAGGACTTAAACTAAAAAAAGGGCGTATAGCCCTTTTTTAAATTATAATGCTTCAAACATATCTGCAAGTTTTCTTGTGGCATTTGACATTTCGCATATACCCTTAAACACATCATCGGAAGAGTGCTTTCTTATATGGGTATCTGCTTCAAGTGTAAAATCGCCTGTATAGTTTATATCTTTTAGTGCTTTAACAACAGGGGCAAAGTCAATATCCATAGTAAAGGGAAGTGCGTGGCTGTCGTGCCATTTATCGTTGTCATGCAAATGGAGAGCCTGCAACTTATTGCCCAGAGCGTGTATCATTTCGGCTGCTGTTGTATTATGTCCTCTCATTTCTGCGTGTCCTATATCGAGACAGGCAACAAAATAGGGGTCATTCACTGCAAGTAGATGGTCAATAAAGCTTTTTGGAGTTGAACAAGCGGCAGGGAGAGCTTCGTCCTTTTCTTTATCCCAGTTCCACATATTTTCGGTTGCTATTTTAACACCGTGCTGTTTTGCAAATGGGAGCAGTTCAAAATACATTTCGGCATTTTCTTCTGCCGATTTATTGTTGTCGGGATGGACTATGCAGATTTTCCCTCCTGCCTCTGCTGTACATTCAATCGCATACTTTTGAACATCCTTTATGGCGGGGATTCTTACAGGAAATGGAGCGTGTGACTGGTTGCAGGTAATACCGCAGTCAAGTCCTATTTGCTTGAGCTTTCTTGCAAAAGCAAGTCTGCCGGAACATGCAAGGGGATGTGTGCTTGGAAGTACACAGTCGGTTGCCTCATCTCGTCTTGCCATTTCAAACATTGAAAAATCCCAATAGTCAAAGCCTGCCTTTGCAACCATTTCTATGGCACGTTCTTCTCCCACAAATTTTGCAATTGAAGCTATTTCGGTTGATATTTTCATGATGCTGTCCTTTATAATTTAAAGAAGTATTTTTTTATCGCGTCAAAAACCTCGTCGCTGATAACGTGTTCGATCTTACATGCGTCCTCGGTGGCAACCTCGTCGCTGACTCCCATTTTGATAAATAAAGTTTTCAAAATACTGTGTCTTTCGTATGTTTTTTGGGCAATTTCTTTACCGTTTTCAGTAAGGGTAATATAGCCGTTTTTGTCTACAGTAATATAACCTGCATTTTTCAGAATACCGACAGCACGGCTTATACTTGGTTTGGAATAACCCATATGTTCGCAGATGTCAATTGAACGTACATTATCTTTTTGTTGTGTGAGAACGTATATGGTTTCAAGGTACATTTCTCCGGATTCTTGCAAATGCATTTATATCACTCCTTTTTTAAAAGTATACCATATAACACTTTTTTTTTCAATATAAAATATATGATAAAAAATAAAAAAGCCTATTTTGACAAACAGGCTTTTAAAGAAAAAATAGCTTAGTTTTGCTCTGTGGGGTTAATTTCCTTTTCGGTAACCTCAGCAACTGTTTCTGCAAAATCGTCAGTAGCATCATCACAACCACAATCGCATTCGCATTCGTCATCGCAAATGCAGAAATCGTCATCATTGAAAAGATCGTCATCGCAGCAGTCGCAAAGTTCACACATACGCTTGGACTGTATTTTTTCATAGATCTTTATTCCGGCAACAACTGCGGCTGCAACGGCAGCAATTCCTAAAAGAAGCTTAAGAATCAAAACGATTACATCGTTTTTATTATAATATTTTTTGTCTTTGTACATTATATAAAACCTCCTGCAAATATTTTATACGTTTATTATACCACATAATTGACCTAAAGTAAACTACAAATTTTAAATTTTTTATTATCTTTTGCAAATAGTGTTGAAATAACAATAAAAAAATAGTATAATATCAATGTTAAAAGAATAAAAGAGAGGATATCATATAAAATGATTAAAGAAAACCTTAATTATCTTGCTCAGTATGACAAAGAGGTTGCGAATGCTATCGAGCTTGAACTGAACCGTCAAAAAAATTGTATTGAGCTTATTGCATCTGAGAATATTGTATCTGAGCCTGTTATGAGTGCTATGGGTACGGTTCTTACAAATAAGTATGCCGAAGGTTATCCCGGCAAGAGATATTATGGCGGATGCGAATGTGTAGATATTTCGGAAAATATAGCAATAGAACGTGCAAAGAAGCTTTTCGGAGCTGAACATGCAAATGTTCAGGCACATAGCGGAGCACAGGCAAACTCTGCTGTATATATAGTACTTCTTCAGCCCGGTGATACCGTTCTCGGTATGAGCCTTGCTTGCGGCGGACATCTTACACACGGAAGTCCCGTTAATATGAGTGGTTTGGTCTACAACTTTGTTCCTTACGGCATTGATGATGTAACACACAGAATTGATTATGACAAGGTAGAAGAACTTGCGATTCAGCATAAGCCGAAGCTTATTGTTGCAGGTGCATCGGCATATCCGAGAATTATTGATTTTGAACGCTTTGCAGAGATCGCTAAAAAGGTTGGAGCATACCTCATGGTAGATATGGCTCATATTGCAGGTCTCGTTGCCGCAGGACTTCATCCCAATCCTGTACCTTATGCCGACATTGTAACATCTACAACTCACAAGACACTCCGTGGTCCGCGTGGAGGACTTATCCTCTGTAAGAAAGAGCTTGCAAAGAAGATAGACAAGGGTATATTCCCCGGTATGCAGGGCGGACCTCTTATGCACACCATTTCCGCTAAGGCTGTATGCTTTGGCGAGGCACTTAAACCTGAATTTAAGGAATATCAGACTCAAGTTGTTAAGAATGCAAAGGTTTTGGCTGAAACTCTTGTTGCGGAAGGCTTTGACCTTGTTTCGGGCGGAACGGACAATCACCTTATGCTTGTTGACCTCCGTAACTTCAATATTACGGGCAAGGAGCTTGAAAACAAACTTGATGCTGTTGGTATTACCCTCAACAAGAACGCAATCCCTAACGATCCCCAGAGTCCCTTTGTTACAAGCGGTGTAAGAATCGGTACACCTGCCGTTACAACAAGAGGTATGAAGGAAGAGGATATGAAGGTTATCGGTAAGCTTATCAAGCTTGCGGCATCTGATTTTGACGCTCAGGCAGATTATATCAAAGCGGAAGTAAAGAAACTTTGCGAAAAATATCCACTATATTGATCAGACAACATATGACGAAAAGCTCTTCAATAATTGAGGAGCTTTTTTGTTTGCAAAATGTGAATTTTTTAAAAATTTTTCCCGTAAAACCATTTGAAATATTTTGTTTTTTATGGTATAATAAAGGTGTATTTAGGGAAAAGGTGGCAAAATATATGGATAGGACAGAAGGAAAGTTTAAGATAGGAGATTACGTAACATATCGCAAAAACGGTGTGTGCCAAATAGATGATATTACTTTTCAGAATTTTGTCGGTCAGGGGAAAAAGGAATATTATGTTTTGCACTCTGTTTATGACAGTAATATGAAAGTATTTGTGCCGTTAGGCTCTGAGCTTGAGAAGGAGATGCAATATGTTCTTACTGTCGAAGAGATACATAGAGTGATTGATAATTCAAATAACGTTGAAAATATGTGGGATGAGGACTGCAAGGCAAGGGCGGCAGTTTTTGACGGAATAGTGAACAGCGGAGACAAGGCGAAGATGCTTTGGCTGGTCAAAGCGGTATCTGAATATAAGCTTGAAATGGATAACGCAAAAATGAAGATGAAGGCGAATGATCTGAAGTATCTTGCTCAGGCAGAAAGTATTATAGCTGCCGACTTTGCATTTTCGCTCAAACTTCCTAAGAGTGAAGTGCTAGGGTATATTAATAATTATTTGAATAGCAAAAGGTGAATATGGGTTATAAAATCCATATCCACCTTTTTTTGTTATTCATTAAAGCTTGGTGTATATTTTGTCGATGCAGATTCTTTTTGCTGAAAATAACCTGAGAAACCGCATTCTATCGCTTTATCAAGCACGTAGTTATACTCAAATGTTGTTATTTTTCTTGAAAGCTCTTTGCAACCGTGAGAGACAAATTCGGGAGTAAACTGGCTCATAAGGCTGAGTTTTATATCCTGCACGGGCAAGGTGTTTTTTATTTCTTCGAGTATTTTTACAGAGTCGTGTCGGCATCCGGGCAGAACGAGATGCCGAATTATTATACCTTTTTTCATTAACCCGTAATTATCCTCTGTATATGCACCGACCTGCTCGTACATTTCCGTTATTGCCTTAATTGCAAAATCAAAATAGTCGGGAGCTTTTGAATATTTTGCGGACAGATTGCTGTCACAGTATTTGAAATCCGGCAGGTAAATATCAACATAGCCTTTAAGTTTTTTTATAGTTTCAACGGTCTCATATCCGCTTGTGTTATAGACTATGGGGATATGAAGCTCCTGCTTTGTAAGGTCAAGGGCTTTTATTATTTGGTTTGTAAACTGTGTAGGAGTAATGAGGTTTATATTGTGTGCCCCTTCGGATTGGAGTTTGAGAAAAATATCCGCAAGCTGTCTTGGGGTAACTTCATTTCCCATTGGAGTACGGCTTATTTCTTTGTTTTGACAAAATATGCATTTCAATGTGCAGCCCGAAAAGAATACAGCACCGCTTCCGTTTTTTCCGCTGATAGGCGGCTCTTCCCATTTGTGAAGCATAGTTTTTGAAACAACAGCATTGTTTCCGCATAGGCAAAAGCCGACAGTGTTGCTTCTGTCGGCATTACATTTGCGTGGACATAAGTTGCATTTTTCCATAGTATTAACCGTGTTTTACAATTCCCTTATTCACAAGATCGGTAAACCAAGCGGGCAGGTCCATATCACTGTCAAATATGACGTCACCTTTGGTTAAGGCAAGACGGCGGAATCTGACTGTATTGTCGTAGAATGACGCAGTATCGCAGAGGGGGAGTATTGCACGTAGTTGTTCGGGCATAGCCTCGAAACGTCGTCTAATCGTTTCTTCGTCAATGCCGTGACCGCCTTTTGTAACTCTTTTTTCAACACGTTTGAGAGAGACATCAACTGATTCGACACCTACGAAATAGAGTCTTATCTGAAAGCCTTTTGCCTTGGCTTTTTTTATTTGTTTAAGTATAACGTTACCGGGCAGGGTGGTTTCCTGATGAAATGTAATGTCGTTTGCAATATACCTGCTCAGCATAGCCATTGCCGTTCGGCCTGCTTTTATTTGCAAAAGCTTGTCCATCCAACTGCCTTTAGCAGAAACAATTTCATCAATATTTATTCTTTCGCCCAGATCGTCGGAGCTTTCCAGTATTTGATAGAGAGATGTTTTTCCTACGCCGTTTGCACCGGCAATAATTGTATATATCTTCATACCAACTGTTCTCCTACTACGCGTTCCTGTGCAATTTGAAGCTTGAGGTTCAAAAGCACGCGGTAAAACGCTTTCTCTTCGTGTGAATGGGCTGCCAGAAGTAATTCTTCAAGCTCTCTGAATGAGCAGTATTCAAACTTTAAGTACAGCTCACGGTTGAGATTTTTTCCGTTTGGCATAACATACATCCTTTCGGTAAATAAAACAATAAGCGTATCAGATAATGATACCGCCAAATGCTATTTTGTCGTCTTTGTAGAATACGGCACTTTGACCGGGTGTTATTGCACGAACCGAATCGGCAAAGCTTGCTTTTGCAATGCCGTTTTCGATAGTTACATCTGCCGTCATAGGCTTTGCGGCATATCTGATTTTAACATCGAGTGTATATTTACAGCCGTCTTCAATGGGTAAAAGCTGACTGTTAAGTGAGACGGCACACAGCGAATTGCTTTTTACTTCACTTTGCTTTTCGACGGTAACAGTGTTTTTTTGAGGGTCGATCTTGGTTATATAGGCAGGAGCACCAAGGCTGATGCCTAATCCCTTACGCTGACCTATGGTGTAGTGAATGATACCTTTATGCCTGCCTATTTTTTTACCCTCACTATCGACAAAATCACCCTCGGGAAACGAGCCTTTTTCTCTTTCTATGTATGAGGCGTAGTCGTTGTCCGGAATAAAGCATATTTCCTGACTTTCTTTTTTATCTGCAAGGTAGGCAGTTTCTGTATTTTTTATTTCTTCACGTATCTGCTCTTTTGTTGTATCGGAAAGGGGAAAATACAAAGTTTCAAGCTGTTCCTGTGTGAGATACCACAGCATATAGCTTTGGTCTTTTCTCTCGTCTTTGCTTTTTGCTATGCAATATCTTTTGCTTGCCTCATCAAAAGAAATACGTGCATAGTGACCTGTTGCCGCTTTTTCAAAGCCGTTTTCATGTGCGTAACGGCAAAGCTCGGCAATTTTGACATATCTGTTGCAGACAGTGCAGGGATTTGGGGTATGTCCCGTTGAATACTCGGAAATAAAGTTGCTTATAACGTGTGTTTTAAATTTTTCACGGCAGTCAAGCGTGTGGAGCTTTATACCTAAAATATCTGCGGTTTTTCTTGCCGCCTCAATATCGGTATAGTCGTGCATTTCCAGCACGATTCCTTCGACAGTATGCCCCTCTTTTATAAGCTTGTATGCGGTGTAGGTGCTGTCAAGACCGCCGCTTAATCCTACAAGTATTTTCATTTTTATTCTCCCGAAATATCATCGAACTTCGGATCTTCAGCCGCCTCAACGGCAAGAGTATCGCAGATCTCGTTATATTTGTGCCCGTTGTGTCCTTTAACCCAGATATATTCAATGTCGTGAGTACTGTCAAGCTTAAGCATCCTGTCCCAAAGGTCAGTATTGAGAGCCTTTTTTTTGTCACTTTTTAGCCAGTTGTTAGCCTTCCACCCTTTTGCCCACCCTTTAGTCATTCCGTCAATAAGATATTTTGAATCGGAATAGAGTGTAACGTTACAGCTTTCGTTAAGAGCTTCAAGTGCGGTAATAGCCGCAAGAAGCTCCATTCGGTTGTTTGTGGTGCTTCTAAAACCTTGGCTCAGCTTTTTTTCGATTCCACGGTAGACGAGAACGATGCCGTATCCGCCGGGGCCGGGATTGCCCTTACACGCACCGTCTGTATAAATATCAACGTGTTTTTTCATAAATCATTCTTTGTCCATATTGATTATAGCGTTATAAATTAGCTTTTGAAACTGTTCGGATACCATATCCGCCGTTTCTTTGACTTCTTCGTGGGTAAGCGGTTTTTGGTTTAACCCTGCGGCAAGGTTAGATATACAGCTTACAGCACAGATGTGTGCACCCATATGGCGTGCAGCCATAGCTTCGACGGCGGTACTCATTCCCACGGCATCGGCACCGAGGGTCCTTGCGGCTCTTATCTCCGCAGGAGTTTCGTATGCAGGTCCTGTAAACTGGATATATACTCCTTGTTTCAGGGGAATATCAAGGCTTTCAGCCGTTTTAAGCAGAATGTTTCTGAGTTTTGGGTCATATATGTTGGTCATATCCGGAAAACGAACACCAAGCTCATCTATATTCTGTCCGATAAGCGGTGAGGGAACAAAGGAGGCAATGTGGTCGGTAATCGCCATGAGAGTCCCCGGCTTAAAGGTTGTATTAATTCCGCCTGCGGCATTTGTTAGAATGATTTTTTTAGCTCCCAACATACACATAAGTCTTACCGGCAAAACAACGTCTGTCATTTTATAGCCTTCGTAGTAGTGTATTCTGCCCTGCATTGCTACAACAGGTACGTTTTCAACATAACCGAACAGAAATCTGCCTGCATGACCGCTTACGGTGGAAACGGGGAAGCCTTCAAGAGAGCTGTATTCAACAGTGTCAACAATGTTTATACAGTCTCCGAAATGTCCGAGCCCGGAACCGAGGACAACACCGATTTTGGGTTCAAAATCAGTTGCTTTTTTTATTTGATTATAACAACTTAAAAGCTTTTCGTAAATGGGATTCATTAATTTTTCTCCTTGTTTTTGAAAACTATGAGTTTGCTGAAAACATAATTAAGAATAATTACGATGACTGAAACTATTACTTTGGTTACTATATCGTTTATGCCAAGCATTTTGTTCATAACGGTAAACATAACACTGTTTAAAATGAGTGTAACAAGTCGTAGAGAGAAGAATTTCGCAAACTGAATTATTAGCGTTCTGAAACTGTTTGTTTGGTCTTCAAAAACAAACAGCTTGTTTGTTACGTAAGCAAACAATATTGCAAAAAATTGAGCTAAAACGTTTGAAAAATCCTCATTCAAAAATAAAAATCTTGTAAGAGTGTAATAGCTTACAAAATCGACCGCAGTTGTTAATACGCCGAAAAAAAGATAGCTTATTTTTTCTTTATGTTTGAGTAATATTTCTTTTGTTTTTTGTATCATTGGTGTAATTCGCTTTCTTTCAAAAACGCCTTGTATTCTTCGTATGAGTAAAGCAGGTTTATTGTGTCAAGCAGGGCATTTGTAGATATGTTCAAAGGCAGTCCCAGTCTTTTTTTTAGCATATTTCTTTTGTTGGAACTGTCAAGGGAGCCTATAAGTCCGTCTTCAAAAAGGTCAAGCTTTGTGACTTTTTTTGTTTTGTCTTTTTGAATATTTGATTCAAACGGAGTGAAAAGTTCGCGTAATATGTCGGCAGAAATTCCCTCCACCCCGAGAAAACCCTCTTTGGACGGCGTGTTTTTTCTTTTTTCTTTACCCTCAATTTGTGGGGGATAAAGGTGAATTATTTTATCCTTTGGGAGTATCGAACTCAAGTAGTTTCTTATGACCAGACCTGCACCGTCGCTGTCGGTAAGTACGATAACGCCTTTTTTTTCTGCCAATTTCTTGATATATTCTTTTGTTTCCTCGGAATTGAAAAGCCCAAAACCGTCTGTCTTTATTATTTGACCGTCAATGATTGAATTAAGCTTTATGACATCATATTTTCCTTCTACGATAATGGGGATATCAATAGTAATTTTTTTCATTTTATTCTGTCCGTCATTGACAGCTTTATAAGTAGAACGTCAAGAATGTTGTAGCTGTCAAGGCTTCCCGATTTTATTTTTATATCTGCATCGTGGCAAAGTTCTATTGCTTTTTCAATACCTTTTTTGCTTAGAACATTCGCTCTTTTAATATAAAGCTTTGCTTTGTATTCGTGCATACCCGTTTCTTTTATAATTTCGGGGGCAAGCATCCCTGCTTCAAGTAGGATTTTTACGGTATACAAATTAGAGTAGGTACTTGCAATACTGCCGAGAATAAGCTCGGGTTTTTCCTTATGGAGCTTCATATCGGTTAAGATAGAAAATGCTCTTTCTGTGTCGCCGTTTAATATTGCATTTGAAAAATCAAAAGTATCTATCTCGTTGACCGAAGAGGAAACTGTGTGAATATCGGTTTCGGTAACGGTTTTTTTCCCGTTTTGCAGAACGTATGCTACAAGCTTTGTTATCTCGTGGTTTAACGTAGTCATATCTCTTCCGCAGTACTTGACCAAAAAATTACAAACATTAGGGTCTGCTTCAACCTTGTATGCGGCAAAATGCTTTTGTATCCAAGCGGCAAGCCGGGCAGGTGGCTCTTTTGCAAAGTTTACGGTTTTTATATACTTATTGATTCTTGAAAGGAGCTTTGATGGTTTTTTATCCGTACCCGAATCAAAATTTTCGGGTCGAGTATCAAATACAATAACAACGTCTTCAAAAGAAGAAAGTTCCGTCATACAGTCTTCAAAAAAGTCGAGTTCGTCTTCTTTTGTCTTTTTCCATTCAACATCGTATATATTTAAGAATCTGCTGCTCATATCCATAGAGGGCATAGATGCCATATCCATAATTTGTTGGCATATTTGAGTCAAAGACAAGCCTTCTCCCGATAGGGACATAACGTTTGCTCCGTCGGGGGAAATTGTCTTTTTCGTAAGGTTGATATAATGCTGTTTCAGGTATTGCTCTTCACCGTAAAACAGAAAAACACCGTGTATATTCTCTTTTATAAGTTTTCCGAATTCATTCGGTGTCATATTCAAATCCTCTTATTCTTTAAATTCCAAAGTGTAAACGTTGTGTTCGGTTCTTACACCGTGCATTTCGATATCGTAGTCAAGAACTATTTTTCCGTAACTTTCAGTGAAACGGTTTATCACGTCGTTTGTGCAGATGCAAAAAGAGAAGGGCATATTGCCGATACAGTAAGTGCAGTTGCGTCTGGGAAATTCTGTATCAAACATAAGCGAAGCGGGGGCTGCCCCTCTTCTGATAAGGTTTATCATAGTTGGTCTGTTTATTTTGAACCGTAAAGTAGATTCAACGTCTCCCATACCAAGTTCTGCGTTTTCCTTGTATGTAATTTCCGCTACGTTACCCTTTATTGTGAGTGTACCATCTGTCGAAAATTCAATAAATTCGCTATAATTTTCTCCTTCGGGAAGGCCTTCAACAAAGGGGGCACAGCCCTTTTGTGCCATAGGGTCATCTTCCGAGTTTTCAACCTCTGTTATGAGACTGCGTATCTTAATTTTAATTTTTTTTGTAATAATGTCGTTATCATTCATTTTTTATTATTCCGTATTTCTTAGTCGTTTGTAAAGTCGCCGTTTCCGCTGACGGGAATTGCATCTCCAAGATATGTAGGTTTGGGTTTAAAAATACAGTAGAAAAAATCTTTGTCTCTTGCCAATATTTCTCTTAGGTTTCTGTAAAGCTGACCTGCATACTGTCTCGGGTCGGAAGCGTATCCTGCTGCCGACACACCGAGCGATTTTGAAATGTACAGTGCTCTGTAAAGATGATATTCCTGTGTAACTATGACGATTTTTTTAGCCTTAAAAATATCTCTTGCCCGATATATACTTTCGTATGTCGAAAAACCTGCGTGATCCATAAATATATCTTCTGACGGTACACCGCACAATATGGCGTAGTTTTTCATAACATTGACTTCATCATAGTCTTTTTGCCCATGGTCTCCGCTCATGATAATCTTTGGTGCGACTCCTTGTTTGTAAAGCTCTATGGCATAATCAAGCCTGTCCTCAAGCATCGGGCTGGGATTTCCGCTTCTGACTCCTGCACCGAGAACGAGTATGCAGTCGTATTCTTCGTTAAAGTCGGTTAGTATAAGATCTTGGGTTGATTGTTTTACAAAAAGGTTTATGCCGAAAATGAGAAGGCAGGCGGCAATTCCCAATAGAAAAAGTGTGGTGAATAGCTTTTTATAATTAACTTTTTTAAAAGAAATGACCTTAGCTGTTCTAACATCGGAGTCGGAGTTCTTTTTGAAAAACTTCATTTTTTTCTCTCCGTTCACAGTTATAATAATATTAATTATATATTATCATAAAGCGAAAAAAGTGTCAATAAATTTTGGGATATCAAAAATAACTTAATAAATATAAAGATTTTATTGTATTGAATAAATACCTTTATTTGTGTTTTTTTGTTTTTCCTGAATTAATTACCAAAGACGAGAGACAATAATAGAAAGAAGCAATAAGAATAATGAAAGGAAAAAATATATGAAGAAGTTTTTTTACGGAGCAAAGGTGAGTGTAATTACCGTACTTGTGATGTGTGCGGTGCTTGCAGTATATACGTTTATTTATAACGGTGCTGTAGAAACACGGATAGAAAGCGGTTCGGAGGGCGACAGAGTGGCTATGGTGCAGAAAAAGCTAAAAGAATTAGGACTGTACGACGGCAAGTGCGATGGTGTGTATGGTGTTGATACTGCAGATGCGGTAAGACGTTTTCAAGAATATAACGGTATATATGCAGACGGTGTGTGCGGAAATCAGACTTTGCAGGCAATGGGATTGAATATTTACACTTACAGCGAGTTTGAGGTTGATATTATGGCAAAACTTATAGAGGCGGAAGCAGGGGGGACTGATCTGCAAACGATGACGGCAGTAGGGGCTGTGGTTATGAACAGGGTAGCAGATAACGGCTTTCCCGACACTGTTTTGCAGGTGATATATTCGGGAGGCTCGTTTGATTCGGTGCTTGACGGAAGTATAGACGAGGTAAGAGCATCGGAGCTTGCATACAGGGCAGCAGAGGATGCGTTGATGGGGTATGACCCCACCGAAGGGGCGTTGTACGTGTTGCATGGTGGCAGTATGGGAAAGCTTGTTACAATGCAAAGCAATAATATATATTTCGCAAGATAAAAAATAAAATAATCCTTCTTTCTGTTTAAATAACAATATAGTATTTTAAAAAAATTATTTGTCTAAAAAGAAAAATTGCTCCGCAAATTTAAGGAGCAACAAACAGTCGGCAGTTTCGCTTCCGAGCCAACACAAAAGGGGCTTTTTTAAAGCCCCTTTTGAATAACCGCAAAAGCTTTTCTTTATGGCAAATTCAAGTTTTATATAATTCGCATATCCGTTTTGCGAGTAATTATATCCACATCTTCGATAATAACTTCTACTTCCATGCCGAGACTGAATCTGTCGAAGCCGTTTGAGAGAGTATAGTTCCTTTCGTCGAAGTCGTAATATCCGTCGAGTGATGATATGGGCACAAGTCCTTCACAGGTGTTTTCAAGTTCAACAAAAAATCCAAAGGACGTTACACTTGTGATAACTCCTTTAAAGGTTTCTCCGATATAGTTCATCATATATACAGACTTGTAGAGGTCTTCAATATCCCTTTCCGCCATTTGTGCTTTGAGCTCGTTTTCACTTGAAGAAATAGCTGCTTGGGTGGCAAAGGCGGTATATTTTCCGATATTTTTTTTCGTTATCTCATTTCTCAATACCTTTTTAATAATTCTGTGCGTAGCAAGGTCGGGATAACGTCTGATAGGCGAGGTGAAATGACAGTATTTGTCTATCGCAAGTCCGAAGTGTGCCGTACAGTTTGAAGAGTATTTTGCTTTCATAAGGGAACGAAGCAATATCTTTGAAAGAATGGAATCCAGCTTCTTTTCCCTTGCATCTGACAAAACTCTACGGAGGGCAGTCGGGTGCAATTTTTTAGTATGAAGAGGAGTTGTATTTATACCGAGGTTGTATGCAAAAATATCAAAGCTTCGTATTTTTTCGGGATCTGGCTCCTCGTGTATTCGGTAGACGCAGGGCATTTCTCTCCACGAAAGCCAGTTTGCAACACCCTCGTTTGCACAAAGCATAAACTGCTCAATAAGCATTTCGGTGACTCCACGTTCAACTTTGAGAATATCCGTAGGCTCGTTATACTCGTTTACAATAATCTTCGCTTCGCTTGTTTCAATATCAAGAGCACCGCGTCTTGCCGATTTTTTGCTTAATAGTTCATAAAGCTCGAGCATTGTGGGCAGAGCATCTCTCAAAATGCCTGAATACTTTTTAAAATATTGGGAATCTTTATCTTTTTCAATAACATCATTTAATTCCGAATATACCCCTCGTACTTTTGAGTTGATTATGCTTTCTTTAATGTCAACGTCAACAATCTCTCCCGTTTTATCCAGCGAGACAAAGGCGGAAAGGGTATATCTGTCTACACCTGCATTAAGTGAGCAAATGCCGTTTGACAACGCTTTGGGCAACATGGGAACTACCTTGTCCGCAAAATATACACTTGTACCTCTGACAAAGGCTTCTTCGTCTAAATCGGAGTTTTCGGTTACATAGTGAGACACGTCGGCAATGTGAACTCCGAGAATATATCCTTCTTCTATTTTTTCTACGGATATAGCATCGTCAAGGTCTTTTGCATCTATGCCGTCTATTGTAAATATGGTTTCATCTCTTAGGTCAAGCCTATTTCCGACTGTAATTTCACTTTCTGCGAGCTTGTCAGCCTCTTCAAGAACAGTCTTGGGAAAGAGCGTTTTTATATTGTGGCTGTGCAAAACGGCGTTGTAGTTGGCAATAAGCGAGTCACTTTCACCGAATACCGTAACAATTTTGCCTTTTCCTGCATTGCGTGCAGTCGGGTATTTTGTTATTTCAACCTCGACTTTATCTCCGATATCGGCATCGTTGAGGTCGTTTTTTTCTATAATAATATCAATGTTCAGTTTTTTGTTGTCGGGAACGATATAGTATAGATGTCTTGCTTTATTTCTTCCCCTTGCAATGAGCAGTGTGCCGGTATAGGTTTTGAGACCGTGGGATACAATTTTTATGATCTTTCCTTCATCGCTTTGACCTTGCGATATTCTGTTTTTAGGCTTGGTTAGGCTGACGAGAACAGTATCACCCTCAATGGCATCAAAGGTGTTGTCCCGAGGTATAAAAATATCGCGGTTCTTCGTTACATTTCCTTCGGGTGTAACAAAGCCGAAGCCTCTTGCCGAAGCACGAAAAATACCCTTAACTACTCCCGAAAATTTTACTGCCATAATCTTGCCTTTTTTTGTATAGACAAGTTCGCCCTCTTTTTCAAGAGCACCGAGTGCTTTATAAAAAGCATCGTACTCGTTTGAGTCGCTTCCGCAAATGACCGAGTACAGCTCATATGGCTTGTATGACATATCTTCTTCATTTAAATAATCTTTTATTTTTTCTTTTAATTCCATTAAAATACTCCAATATATTTTTAAAAAATAATCCGCCTTCTTGGGGAAGGCGGATCGTAGTAATTATCTGAGTTTTATTCAGCAGAGGTTTCTGCAGCTGTTTCTTCAGCGGTTTCTGCAGTTGTAACTTCTGCTGTATCTTTGGGCTCTTCTTTGGTTGTTTCTTCAACAGTAGTGTCGGGGTTATCAAAGTTTTCGTTGAAGTGGTCATCGGGGTCAATATCTTTTTGAATAACAAATACAACAAGAACTAAAACAACAAAAACTACACCAACGATAGTTGTGAGCTTAGCAAGAGTCTTCTCCCAAGTCTTACCTTTGGTCTTGCCAAAAAAGGTGTCGGAGCTTCCGCCGCCTACAGCACCCATACCCTTAGATTTGCCTTCCTGCATAAGTACGGCTATAACGATAAATACGGCAGCTACTAAAAGTATAGCCCCCAAAACAGTTTCCAATACAGTCATTTATATAACCTCCGATTAGTTAAATCTTTTTTTTACATATTTTTAGACAGTAGGAATATAGTACCACAAAAAAATTCTAATTGCAATAGTATTTTCAATTTTTTTGGGAAAAAAGTAATTTTTTTGAATATTATATCCTTACACATTCATAATCAAAGGTAATATCATAGGCTTTCGATTGGTTTTGTCCACCAAATATCTGCTTACTTTATCCTTAACGCGGTTTTTAATATGAGTCCAATCGGTTATATCATCTTCAAGACAGTCCCAAAGTGCATCTGTAGCGATTTCTTTAACAGTCTCAAGCAGTTCTTCTGCTTCTCTGACGTAAACAAAGCCTCTCGAAATAATATCGGGTCCAGAAATAACCGTGCGTTCTTCAATATCAACCGTAGCCACGACGACAATAAGCCCGTCGAGTGCAAGGTGACGCCTGTCTCTGAGGACAATATTACCTACGTCGCCTACGCCGTAACCGTCGACAAGTACCTTGCCCGAAGGTACCGTACCGTTGAAGCGTATGCCTTTTTTATCCACCTCGATAACCTTGCCGATATCGCTGACAAGTATATTTTCGGGGGGCATACCCATTTGGAGAGCAAGATTTCTGTGTTGCATAAGGTGTCTGCATTCACCGTGAATGGGTACAAAATATTTGGGTTTTGTAAGTGCGTGCATCAATTTAAGCTCTTCCTGACATCCGTGTCCGGAAACGTGGACTTCAATAAGATTGTCCTGAAAGACTGAGACACCTTTTTTCATAAGCTCATTAATAATCTTATTGACCAGCTTTTCATTTCCCGGAATAGGGTGTGCACTGATTACTACAAGGTCGTTTGAATCAAGTGTAACCTTGTCGTGATCGGAGAATGCCATTCTGTAGAGGGCGGACATGGGCTCTCCTTGGCTTCCGGTCGTAACAAGAGTCAGTTGATCCGGACGAAAACGTTTGATCTCGTTTATATCAATAAGTGTCCCTTCGGGAATGTTCATATAACCAAGTTCATTTGCCGCGTGGACAATGTTTACCATGCTTCTGCCGAGTACGGCAACCTTACGGCCGTATTTTTCGCTGGTATTGATTATCTGCTGAACTCGGTGGACATTCGAGGAGAATGTTGCAATAACGATTCTTTTGTCCTTGTGGTGCATAAAGATATTTTCTAAGGATGCACCGACAGTTTTTTCCGACATTGTGTAACCGGGCTCTTCTGCATTGGTTGACTCGCAAAGAAGCAGAGTAATGCCCTTATTGCCTAATTCTCCCAATCTTGTAATATCCATCATACCGCCGTCAACGGGGGTGAGGTCAAGCTTGAAGTCGCCCGAATGGATAACCATACCCAAAGGAGTTTTTATTGCAAGACAGCAAGCGTCGGCAATGGAGTGGTTGACATGAATAAATTCAACGCTGAATACGCCCGCCTTGACAGTATCTCCGGGTTTTACGCATATAAGCTCAGGCTCATATTCGAGAACGTGCTCGGTGAGCTTATTTTCAATAATACCGAGGGTGAGTTTTGTGCCGTAGATAGGGGGAGAAATAGAGCGTAAAACATAGGGAATTGCACCTATATGGTCTTCATGACCGTGGGTGAGGAAGATACCTCTGATTTTTGAGCTGTTTTTTTCAAGATATGAAATATCGGGGATAACCAGGTCAACTCCCAGCATTTCGTTGTCGGGAAAGCCGAGACCGCAGTCGATTATAATCATGTCATCCTGATATTCAAGTACAGTAATGTTCTTGCCTACTTCGTTTAAGCCCCCAAGGCTTATAACACGAAGCTTGGCGTTATTCTTTTTTGGCATAAAAAGTCCTTTCACATAAATAATTTTTCAAAAAATATAAAACGAAAAGACAAAGCATGTTAAAAAAACCACGCTTTGCTTTTTAATATGTACATAAGAAAATGCGGTGTGCCGGGCGATCTGCACAAATTTTCCGTGATGGAGAAAACAACATTGTTCTTATGCTTTTTTAAAACGCACAATTAATTTCTGAGCTATTATAACAGAAAAATATGAATATAGTATGAAGAAAAATCATTTGTTGCATTTTATTTTATTAAAAGAAAGAAAAGGGTGCACAAAACGAAGGATAGAAATGCTCCGAGAAGAAAGCTTGTCAGGCAGTTTTTTGATGATTTGGACAGTTTGTTTTTTTCGCTTTCAAAAAAGTAACTGCCCACAATGTTGTTTTTCAGAATTTTATTGGCTTCTCTTATCATTTCCGATTCTTTTACGTTTGAAAAATCGTCTTTTAATATAAAGTATGCCTCTTCTATAATGCTGTTTACACCGGGCTTTAAAACGACCGCTTTTTTCTGTGTTCCCATATACATGAAAATTCCCCCTTTTTTGTAATTATTGTTTTGTGAAAGACAAAATAATCAAGCTGTGAGAAAATTTTATTTGAATAAAGCCGAAAACAAATGTCAATAATTCAAAACAGAAAGAGGTGGTTTTAAAAATGAAAAAAAGAATTACATTTTGTGTCTCTGTCGTTTTACTTATGTTAATAATGCCTTTTCTTCCCGTGAGAGACGAGGGGGAGATATACGAAAACACACTGCGACTTCATGTTCTTGCAAACTCTGACAGCACAGAGGATCAAAATTTAAAACTTCTTGTTAGGGATGCTTTGGTTGAAAAAACTGCCGATTTGGCATCGGACTGTTCTAATATAGCTGAGGCAAAGCAGATGTATAGCGACAATATTGAAATGCTGAAGGAGACTGCAGAAGAGGTTATACGTCAAGAGGGCAGAGAGGATGAAGTAACGGTAACGCTCAGCGAGGAGTACTATCCCGAGAGGCAATACGGTAACGTCAGACTCCCTTCGGGCAGATACAGCTCTTTGAAGGTTAACATCGGCGAAAGCCGCGGACAAAATTGGTGGTGTGTGCTGTTTCCGCCCCTCTGTGTTGAGGCGGCAGAGGCTGAAGAAGAGCTGGTTGCAACAGGCTTTACACCTAATCAGATAAAGGTGCTTACCGACTCTGAGACGCCTAAATATGTTATACGATTCCGAATACTTGAGTGGTTTGAGGATATTGCCGAGATTTTTAGCCGATAATTCAAATCTTATTGCCGATTTCTTTTTTGAGTTTTTCAATTATACGTTTTTCGAGACGGGAGATGTAGGATTGGGAAATACCGAGGAGATCGGCAACTTCTTTTTGTGTTTTTTCTTTTCCCGAATCAAGACCGAAACGAAGGGTAATGATAAGCCTGTCTCGGTCATTAAGTTCGGCAATTGCTTTTTTTACCGTTTTTCTGTCTTCATCCATTTCGAGATCGCTGTAGACCGAATCACCGTCCGACCCTAAAATGTCCGAGAGCAAAAGCTCATTTCCGTCCCAATCAATGTTGATAGGCTCGTCTATGGAGATTTCAAGCTTGTGGTGGTTGATCTTTCTTATATACATAAGTATTTCATTTTCAATACATCGGCTTGCATAGGTGGCAATTTTAATGTTTTTTTCGGGATTAAAGGTGTTGATAGCTTTGATTAGACCGATAGTGCCTATGGAAATAAGATCTTCCAGTCCCACGCCGGTGTTTTCAAACTTTTTGGCTATATATACGACAAGCCTAAGATTGTGTTCGACAAGCTTGTTTTTTGCGGCAGTATCGTTGAATAAAAGTTTTCTGAGACATTCATTTTCTTCTTCGGTATCAAGGGGAGGAGGCAGAGTTTCGGGTCCGTTTATGTAATATATACCGTTTTTTTTCTTTAAGATCAGTTTTTTGGCTTGCTGTAAAAGTTGATTTATGAATTTAAACATTGTTTTCACCTTTTTCATTTAGTATTATTGTGTGATTTCAAATGGAACTATGGCGGAGAAGCCGCCAAAATTATCGCTGTCGGCGGTTATGGCTATATAGACATCGGCATCTTTTCCGTCAACCGTTACTTGATCGGGGAAAAGAGCAAAAAATAATCCGCCGCCGCTTACCGTGGATATAGGTATGATTCTTACTATTGAACTGTAGGCGGTGTTTTCGAGACAAAGAGTATCTTTGTTTTTGAAAAGAGGGATAAGCTCAACAGGAATAAGCTTTCTCATACTGTTGAATGAAGTAATTATGACCGGTTTCCCGCTTATTGGTTCTCTGAGCAGATTACCCGAATCGACAAGTGCTTGAAGGGAGATTGATGCTTGGTTCAATGAAATATTAAGAATACAAGTTTTTTCGGCATTTTTTTTCTTAATAAGCTTACCTGACAAAAGAGAAAATAGTCCGCATACGGCAGCAAGTATTACCAATACGCCGAAGGGAAGATCGCCGTAAAGCACGTCGAAAGAACCGTTTATCATAAGATTTCTTTTGCTCTGCCACATATTGAGCAGATTGCAAATTGCGGTTATACCGCCGCCCAGAGCAAAGTTGACTATGTAGAAAACAGCCGTATTTTTTAAAAATACAATAGGTTTTTGTTTTCCGTAGGCTGTAAACGTAAGTAAAAACGCTGCGGCAAGGCTTATTATTCCGCTTATGATTCCTGTCAGATTCAAGGACAGAATAATGAGCGAGTAAACAGCTCCGAGCAGGGCGGACAGTGTAATTCTTTTTGACTTAAGCCTTATATGCATGATTTTTGCGGTTATATAAAGAGCAAGAAAGTCCATGCTGAAGTTTATTATCATCAGCACGTCACCGTATATTATTCTTTCAATAGGGCGGACCACCTGCCTTTTTGTTTTGTTGCGAGAAATATGGTAACATAAAATGCGTAAAGATTTTGTCGTTTTTGGATAGGCTGAATTAAATTTTTAAAAACGATACGTTATTACATTAATAATCAACGTTGTTTAATTTGAGTATGTATTAGCGGGAGTTGTTTTGTCCAGTCGGGAGTGTATTGTACATTTTTTTGTGAAAAAATTATATTTTTTACTCTTTTTGATATAAAATATTTGGAAAGTTTTTATTGACAAGCATATTTGCCGGTGATATAATTAATATAAATAGAAAAATATTTTAATTTCTTTTATAAAAGGAGATTTTACAATGAAAAAGAAAGCATCGGATTTCCGTTATAACACTGGTGAAACCAGAGTTCCGTGGCCTGCAGTAGGTGAAAACTACAATGCGGCTGACCTTATGAAAGTTATTGAGTTTATGATGCAGGGACAGGGCGAAGAGTATGACACAGCACTCAAGGCAGTTGCTGACAAAATCTACGACCTCGACAAAGTATCAAGAGCTCCCGGCAAGCTCTCTCTCGACGTACACGTTCAGGCTGCTGAAGAAGCTTGTGATAAGTACCTCGAAACAGAAAACTCCCTCTTCGTAACAAATGCTACAGCAGGTTTCGAGATTGCTTATAAGTATGCAAACATTGGCCCCGGCGATGAAGTTATCGTTCCCGCTATCACATTTATCGCTACAATGGCTTATCCTCTTTCTGTTGGTGCAAAGATCGTTATCTGTGACGTTGCTCCCAACACAATCAACATGGATCCCGAAGACCTCAAGAAGAAGCTCTCTCCCAAGACAAAGATGGTAGTTCCGGTACATATCGGTGGTTACCCCTGTAACATGGAAGAGATTATGAAGGTTACAAAGGAATACAACAAGGATATTGTTGTTCTTGAAGACGCAGCTCACGCATTCGGTGCAATTTACAAGGGCAAGAGAATCGGTACAATCGGCGACTTCGGTTCATTCTCATTCCACGAAGTTAAGAACGTTACATCCTTCGGTGAAGGCGGTATCGTTTGCACAAACGTTAAAGAAATGCGTCCTTTGATGCCTCGTTGCAGATTCTTCGGCTCTGACTTCGGTGCTAAGCCTATTGACAACTGGTTCTATAACGTTGACGCTATGCCCGGTAAATACGGTCCTTTCGTAGCTCTCAACAGCTCTACAACAGAAATTCAGGCTATCGGTCTTAAACTCCAGGTAGCTCGTAACGAAGAAATTATTGCTAAGAGACGTGCTAACGCAGCTTACCTTACAGAAAAGTTTAAGGCTAACGATGCTATTATTCCTCAGGATATCGGCGGCGATGACATTCTTCCTACATTCCACCTCTACTTGCTCCAGATCGATCCTGCAAAGGCAGGCGGTGACGTTCAGGTGCTCAGAAAGAAACTCGAAGCTAAGGGCGTTACAAACCTTCCTCACTTCGGTCCTCTTTACAGATTCAACATTCTTAAGCAGCTCGGTTATGACGTAGACGCTATGTCTGCTTCTTGCCCTGTAGCTAATGAAGTATTTGACCACAGATTCACACACCTTCCTCTTTACGGTATTGATGATGAGCAGGTTGAGTACATGGCAAATGCAGTTCTTGAGGCAGTTGAAGAAATGCAGAAGGGTCTTTAATTTCCGAATAAGAAATTAACGGAATTTTATAAAAATTAAATAGACAGTATGCACTCCAAATGATAGATACTTTTGGGGTGCATATTATTTTTTGATATTTGTTCAGAATTTTTATTTTATTACATGTAATAAAAAAGTCAGTGCCGAAAACGCTTGACATTTGCTGTCATTTAATGCATAATAATAAAGATGGAATTATTTTTATGTAAAGAGGTTCAAATTATGGCTAAAGACAAGAAAATGGTAGAGGACATAACCTCTATGGACGTTGACTTCGCCCAGTGGTATACAGATATCTGCAAAAAGGCGGAGCTTATAGAATATACCAGCGTTAAGGGCTGTATGGTAATCAGACCTTACGGATACGCTATTTGGGAACTCATACAAAAAACTCTTGACACTATGTTTAAAGAACTCGGTCATGAAAACGTTTGCATGCCTATGTTCATTCCCGAAAGCCTCCTCAATAAAGAAAAAGACCACGTAGAAGGCTTCGCACCCGAGGTTGCTTGGGTTACTCACGGCGGTAAGGAACAGCTCGAAGAAAAACTCTGCGTACGTCCTACCTCCGAAACTCTTTTCTGCGAACACTATGCAAATATTATTCACTCATACAGAGACTTGCCCAAGCTTTACAATCAGTGGGTAAGCGTTGTAAGATGGGAAAAAACAACAAGACCTTTCCTGCGTTCAAGAGAATTTCTTTGGCAGGAAGGCCATACTATTCACGCAACAGCTGAAGAAGCAATTATGGAAACAGAGCAGATGCTCAACGTATACGCAAAATTCTGCGAAGAATATCTTGCTATGCCCGTAGTTAAAGGCAAAAAGACAGAGAGCGATAAATTTGCAGGGGCTGTTTCCACCTATGCTATTGAAGCTTTGATGCATGATGGAAAAGCTCTTCAAGCGGGTACCTCGCACTACTTCGGCGACGGCTTCGCTAAAGCCTTTGACATTATGTACACCGATAAAGAGAACAAAAAAGTATATCCTCACCAGACAAGCTGGGGTGTTACTACCAGACTTATCGGTGCTATCATTATGACTCACGGTGATGACTCGGGTCTTGTTCTTCCTCCCGCAGTTGCTCCTGTTCAGACGGTTATTATTCCTATAGCTCAGCACAAAGAGGGCGTACTCGAAAAATGTGCCGAGGTGCGAGACAGACTTGCTAAACAGTTTAGAGTTAAGCTTGACGATACCGACAACTCTGCAGGCTGGAAATTCTCCGAATACGAAATGAAGGGTGTTCCCGTACGTCTCGAAATGGGTCCCCGTGATATCGAAAACAACCAGTGCGTTCTTGTTACAAGACATGATAGACAAAAATACATCGTTTCCCTCGACAATCTTGAAGAAGAAATTGCAGAAAAGCTTCAGATGGTACGCGACGGTATATTCCAAAAAGCTCTTGGAAACCGCGAAAAGCACACTTATGAATGTAAATCCATTGACGAAATCAACGCAAAGCTTGCCGAAAACGGCGACGGCTTCGTAAAAGCTATGTGGTGCGGCGACGAAGCTTGTGAAGATAAAGTTAAAGAACTTACCGGCGTAGGCTCAAGATGTATTCCCATGAACGGCGAACACTTCAGCGATACCTGCGTATGCTGTGGCAAAAAAGCAACTCACATGGTTTACTGGGGCAAAGCATATTAATTTTAATTAAAAGGAAATAATTATGTTCAAATACCGAAAAAAATTCGGCAAAAACAAAACATCGTTTGACTATACTACTGCTGTTATCGCAATAGTATTGTCTGTCTTCGGCGTTTTTATGGTTGCAAGTGCAACAAGGGGCGGAAACAACTCCTATGTTACCAAGCAAGCCTTTGCGGTTTTTCTCGGTATTTGTTTTATGCTTATTTTATCTTTTATAAACTACGAAATATTTCTCAATACTAAGCTGTGTATTGCACTTTTTTCAACATCGGTTGTAGTACTTGTTCTAACACTTTTTATCGGTGTGGGAGAGGGAAACCAAAGCTGGATCGAATTTGAAGGCATTGCCTTGAATGTGCAACCCTCTGAATTTGTTAAATTGTTCTTTATCATAACCTTTGCAAAACATCTTGATTCAATTAAAGGCAAAATAAATAAACTGCTTAACGTGTTGTTGCTTATTGTCCACGCAGGAATAATAACGGGACTTATTGTTTTACAAGGCGACCTCGGTTCTGCTCTTGTATTCATGTTTATTGCGGTTGTTATGTGCTTTACGCAGGGACTGAACATTTTCTACCTGCTCGGCGGTTCGGCGGCAATAGTCCTTGCGGCTCCGTATCTGTGGCAATTCTTAAAACCCTACCAACAGCAACGTATTTTAGTCGGTTTTAACCCCGAATCAGACCCGTTGGGATACGGTTATCAACAGATACTATCAAAAGAAGCTATTGCAAACGGCTCGATCTTCGGCACCGGATATATGGATTCAACCGTTTCGCCCACGATCCCCTACAATCACACCGATATGATATTTTCAGTAACCGCAGAAGAGCTTGGACTGATAGGCGTAACCTTACTTATGTTTTTGCTTGTTTTCCTTGTCTTTCGCATAATATCTACTGCATTTATCGCACGTAAAGATATTGGCTCTGCTATATGTGCCGGCATTGCCGCAATGATAGTTGCCCAAACTGTCGAAAATATCGGTATGTCGCTCGGTATTTTGCCTATAATCGGAATCACTCTTCCGTTTATAAGCTACGGCGGTTCGTCTGTTCTCAGTCTGTTTCTATCCCTGGGTCTTGTGCTTAGCATATACCGTTACCGAAGCAAATACTTCTTTGAACGTGAACCTACTTAATAATTTTAAAATGTGTACGGGATAAATTCGTGCACATTTTTTATGTTTTTTCAAGCTTTTTTAATATCCCTTTTCTATATTATTAAGGTTTTGACAAAAACTGTTGAATTATTAAATGATTTATGTTAAAATAAGTTGTTGTTTGTTTTTGCATATATTACAGGATTTTCCTCCATACTAATCCTGAAAGGAGGTAATCCATACTATGAAAAACAACCTTAACAAATTTGGTGCGGGCTTTATCCTCGGCGTATTGTTTTTTGGGATAATGGCTCTAATGTTTTTGTCCTATCTACAATATTAAAAAACGGTGATTGTTTTGAGTATGAGAATTGATAAATTGCTGTCCTCTATGGGTCTCGCCTCCCGTACACAGTCGGCTAAAGCGGCAAAACAGGGGTTAATCAAAGTTAATGGCAATATTATTTCAAAATCGGATTTTAAGGTTGACCCCGATATTGACGTTATTGAATATATGGGAAAGAGCGTCTCCTACAAAAAGAATATTTATATAATGATGAATAAACCCGCAGGAGTAGTTTCATCAACCGACGGAAAAGACGGTGATACCGTTATTTCTCTCCTGCCCGAGGAGCTGCAGAAATGCGGACTTTTCCCCTGCGGCCGTCTTGATAAGGATACCGTCGGTCTTCTTATCATTACAAATGACGGCACAACTTCTCATTATCTTTTATCCCCAAAAAGACATGTCAGTAAAATTTATCACGTGAAAACTGCTTTTTCTGTTACAGAAAACGACATTAAATTGCTTGAAAACGGTGTACAATTGGATAAGGGCGACATCTCTCGTCCTGCAATGGTACGTAAGGTAGATGAAAAGGAACTTTATATTACCATTGTAGAGGGTATGTATCATCAGATAAAACGTATGCTTGAAGCTGTCAATAACAAAGTTATTTTTCTTGAACGGGTTGAATTTGCTACCCTCCCCCTCGACACATCGTTAAAAAGGGGGGAATGGCGTTATCTCACACAAGATGAAATCGACATTCTCTTAAAACAGACAAAATAAAGGAGTTCTTATATGGATATTAACAAAACACTTGCTGAGGAATTCGGTATTAAACAAACTCAGGTGGATAATACGGTTAAGCTTATTGACGAGGGGAACACTATCCCATTTATAGCTCGTTACAGAAAAGAGCTTACAGGCTCTCTTGATGACGAAATATTGAGAGACCTTTTCGATAGATTGAACTATTTACGCAACCTGCAAAAAAGAAAAGAAGAAGTATTTAATCTTATTTCTGAGCAAGGCAAAATGACCCCCGAAATTGAAAAAGCCTTGTCTGATGCGAAAATACTCACTGAGGTCGAGGATATTTACCGTCCATATAAGCCTCACAGGAAAACAAGAGCCTCCGTCGCAAGAGAAAAGGGGCTTGAACCACTCTCGGCTCTTATTATGGAACAGAAGGCTTCCTATGAAAAATCCTTTGAGGAATTTGCTTCAGAATACATAAACGAAGAAAAAGGGGTTGCTTCAGCCGAAGAGGCTTTGGCAGGTGCTTGCGATATTATTGCGGAAGATGTTTCCGACAATGCCGAATACAGAAAAAATATCAGAAGCCTTACATTCGGTTACGGAAAGATAACCACAAAACAAGCAAAAGAGGAAGACTCCGTTTACGCTCAATACTATGATTTCAGCGGAAGTCTCAAAGCTCTCCCCGGTCACAGAATATTGGCTATCAACCGTGCTGAAAAAGAAGAATTTATCAAGGCTGATATTGATATTGACAGCGATATTATTCTTAACTACCTCTTTAATCAGGTTATTACGGATATAAACAGTCCTGCAAAAAAATATATTTCCGCTTCTATAGTAGATAGCTATGACAGACTTATTGCACCCTCTATAGAAAGAGAAATTCGTTCAGCCCTTTTCGATGACGCGAGCGAAGGTGCTATTAAGCTCTTTGAAGAAAATCTTAAAAACTTGCTGATGTCTGCTCCTTTAAAGGGCAAAACAGTTATGGGATATGACCCGGGGTATCGTACGGGTTGTAAGTTAGCTGTTGTTGATAAAACGGGTAAAGTGCTTGATACGGCAGTAATCTATCCCACAAAGCCGCAGGAAAGAATAGAAGAATCGGCTGAAAAGGTTAAAAAACTTATAAGAAAATACGGGGTCGATACTATTGCTATCGGTAACGGTACTGCATCAAAAGAAAGCGAAATATTTATTGCAAATGTTTTGAAGGATATCCCCGAAGACGTAAAATACGCTATGGTCAGCGAGGCGGGGGCATCTGTTTATTCCGCTTCAAAATTGGGCACGGAAGAATTCCCCGACTTTGACGTAACACAAAGAAGTGCCGTATCTATCGCAAGAAGACTACAGGATCCCTTGGCTGAGCTTGTTAAAATTGACCCTAAGTCAATCGGTGTCGGTCAGTATCAGCACGATATGAAACCCGCAAGACTTGATGCGGCGTTAACAGGAGTTGTCGAGGATTGCGTTAATGCGGTTGGCGTTGACGTAAATACCGCAAGCTACTCCCTCCTTTCGTATATTTCGGGAATCAATATGACCTCGGCTAAAAATATCGTTAAGTACAGAGAAGAAAACGGCGAGTTTACCAATAGAAAGCAAATTCTTAAAGTTCCCAAGATCGGTGCAAAAGCTTTTGAACAGTGTGCGGGATTCTTACGCGTTTCAGGCTCTGACGAAATACTCGACAACACCGGTGTTCACCCGGAATCATACGGCATCGCAAGAAGACTTCTTAAAAAATTTGACCTTGACGAGTCGGATATAGGCAACGAAAAAATTAAACTCCTTCGTATTAAAATAGATATGGAAGGTCAAAAGAAGGTTTGCGACGAGCTTGATGTCGGTGAACCCACCTTGGTCGATATTGTAAACGAACTCGAAAAG
Source organism: Eubacteriales bacterium (assembly GCA_045658315.1). Lineage (GTDB taxonomy): Bacteria > Bacillota > Clostridia > Oscillospirales > CAG-272 > RGIG1995. The sequence goes on along the minus strand of JAZOUV010000040.1, from coordinate 10,068 downwards.
CCCGGAAGAGATGTCAGAGACAGCCTTCCACAGCCTATCCTCCGTACCGACGTTATGGATATGAGCGACCTTACCCCCGGTATGCAGCTTACAGGTACGGTTAGGAACGTTATTGATTTCGGTGCTTTCGTTGATATCGGCGTTCACCAGGACGGCCTCGTTCATATTTCGGAAATTTCCGACAGATTTATAAAACACCCGTCGGAAGTCCTTTCGGTCGGAGATGTCGTAAACGTTAAGGTGAAAAGCGTTGACATCAATAAAAAACGTATCGCTCTCACTATGAAAGATACAATTTAATTTTAATATATTAGAAATTAGTAATATATTTTTAATTCCGACATTCACAGTTTATTATTCTAAGTTGTGCAAGTTGCATAAACAGAGTAGTGTAATTTTGGGGAAATAACATCTTTAAAAATCCTACAAAATTTGTTAGAATATTGTAGATAAAAAAGTATGTTTTCGAGTGCGGTAAAGATACGCCGTGCTCTGAATTAATTCAGGAGGATTTTATAAATGGCAAGCTTATCATTTAGACACATTTACAAAAAGTACCCCGGCGGCGTTACAGCCGTATCAGATTTCTGTCTTGAAGTAAAAGACAAGGAATTTATCATTTTCGTTGGTCCTTCCGGTTGCGGTAAATCCACAACTCTTCGTATGGTAGCCGGACTTGAAGAAATTACAGAAGGCGAGCTCTTTATCGGTGATAAGCTGGTAAATGATATCGCTCCTAAGGACAGAGATATTGCGATGGTTTTCCAGAACTACGCTCTCTATCCTCATATGACAGTATTTGATAACATGGCATTCGGTCTTAAGCTCAGAAAGACTCCCAAGGAGGAAATTAAGCGTCGCGTTGAAGAAGCTGCTCGTATCCTTGATATCAGCCATCTTCTTGACAGACGTCCTAAGGCTTTGTCCGGCGGTCAGAAGCAGCGTGTTGCGTTGGGTCGTGCAATTGTTCGTGAACCCCGCGTATTCCTTCTCGACGAACCTCTTTCAAACCTTGACGCTAAGCTCCGTGCAACCATGAGAACTGAGATCACTAAGATTCACCAGAAGCTCGGTACAACATTTATCTACGTAACTCACGACCAGGTAGAAGCTATGACGATGGCTACCAGAATCGTTGTTATGAAGGACGGTATCATTCAGCAGGTTGACTCTCCTCAAAACCTCTATGACATTCCCGTTAACCTCTTCGTTGCCGGCTTCATAGGCACACCTCCTATGAACTTTATAGAAGGTACTCTTGAAAAGAAGAAGAGCGAAGAAGATGTTTACTTCGTATTCGGTGAAAACAGACTTAAGGTTCCGAAGTCTAAATTTGAAGACTCCAACCTCGATGAATATATCGGCAAGGAAGTTATCGCAGGTATTCGTCCCGAATGCTTGTACGATGACGAAGAAAACCTTGCTAAGTTCGCTGAAACTGTTATTGAGCCGGACGTTGAAGTTACAGAGCTTATGGGTGCTGAAATTTACCTCTACCTCACAACATTTGAACAGAAGCTTACAGCTCGTGTATCCTCTCGTTCAAAGGTTAGAGCAGGTGACAAGGTTAAGATTGCTATTGAAATCGACAGAATGCACTTCTTCGATAAGGATACAGAAAGATGCATCGTTCACTAATCTGAATATCCTACATAATATAAAATTGGAGCTGAGTAAATAACTTAGCCTAAGAAAAAAGAAAAGCGGTTATTCAATGCCGAAAGGTATTGAATAACCGCTTGCGTTTTTTTGTTTTTGATTCAGTTCCGTTTTAATTATATGGTTTTTTCGGTATACCAAAAATGCCGCCTAAAGCAAGGCGGCATATAAAATAGGGAAGTAATCTCAACTTCAATGATCGTGCAAAAGATGCACATATCGTTGTTATTTCCGTTTTAAGATATCTGGGCATCAAAGGCAGGGAAGTGTCGAGCCACCGTATGGCATAATTATGACGCGTGCGTCCTTGCCAAGACGATTGTATGCCTCGTTCAGTGCAGCGGCGACGGTGGGCTGAGGCTCCATAAACACCTTTCTGGCAAAATCGTCGTCAAGGTCGGACACAAGCATGATCTGTGCTTTCTGGAGCACGAGAGCAATTGCTGCTGCCTTATGGCCGCCAAGAATGAAGTTCTGACGAATGTGAGGAATCATATCTTCACTCTTTTCATGACCGAGCATCCAGTCTTCAAAATGCTTTTCTCCGAGGCCTTCGGAGCAGGAGGCCACCCAAATAATGATACCTCCGTCACGAACAGCGTGCTTGGCATTGTCAAGTGCCTTCTGTGCCTGATACATATTCATATCCTTGGGGAAGCCTCCGGCGGACACGATGACAATATCTGCCTTCCGTTCAATTTTGCATTTGTACAGACAGTCGAGAAATTCGCATCCAACTCGATGTGCCTTTACAACATCACCTGCTACGGCACGAATAATCTCCTTCTTTTCGTTGAGGACGACATTTACGATGTAATCGACGGGGCAGAAGTTAAAGACCTCCTCGATATCCTCGCGGACAGGGTTGCCGATCATATTGCCGGCAAAAGAGCCTTCCTCAACCATATGGCTGTGGTTGGCACGAATGGCGTCTCTTGTAGATACGCCGGGCATAATTGCTTTCATACCGCCTGAGTATCCGGCAAAATAGTGGAATTCAATGTTTCCAAGACAGATGCGAAAATCAGCATTGGCAACGACGTTGAAAATGTCTACCGGGGTGCCTCGTTGTGTAACACCGAGATGTACGCAGTCCTGTGCATGAGAATCGACGCATTTAACGCGGTCGTATACAGCATCGGACACTAAATGACGCATTTCGTCTTCCGTGTGTCCGCGATGAGAACCGAGTGCGAAAACAACCGTAATCAAATCGTCCGATGCACCTGCGGCATTTAGCTCGTCAAGAAGGGCGGGAAGTACCTTGTATGAGGGCATAGGACGGGAAATATCGCTGGTTACGATGGCAATGCGTTTTCCTTTCAGATCATATTCGCATAGCGGTTTTTTGCCGATCGGATTTTTGAGTGCACGGATTACTTCTTCGCTTCCGCACAAATCGTATTCTACCGTGTTTGGCATTAGAATGGCTTCCAAGTTGTTTTCGTCGATCTCAAAGGATACTCCTTCCTTGGAAAAACCAATATTTATTTGTTTCATGTAAAACTTCCTCCTGAAAATAAAAACGGTGGTTTATTTACTATATTATACAGCTTAGATACATTTGTGTCAAGAATAAAAAGAGGTTAGAGTTATGCTTTTGCTGAATGTAAGATAATTACAGCAATGTATCAAATATGGTTCTTGACATTTAGCTCGCTATGTTATAGAATACAGTAGACAAAAGATGAAGGAGACTGAATGATGAAGGTTTTATCTATTGGAAACAGTTTTTCTCAAGATGCTCACAAATGGCTTCATAAGCTTGCTTTGAAAAACGGCTGCGAAATGGAGACTGCCAATCTGTACATAGGCGGATGTAATCTTGAAATGCATTGGAATAACTACCTTGAAAATAAGGCGGATTATTCGTGGGAACAGAATGGAAACAGGGGAGAGAGAAATATTTCGCTGAATGAGGCACTTGAAATTGACTCGTGGGATGTTGTAACTATTCAGCAGTCGAGTCCTTTGAGCGGAAGACCGCAATCGTATTTTCCGTTTTTGCAGAATATAGCAACTGTTGTGAGAGAAAAGCAGCCGCAGGCGAAGATATATTTTGCTCAGACGTGGAGCTATGAGATAGACAGGGATTCGGCTGATTTTGATGCGTATAATCGCGATCAGTTGGAGATGTACAGACGTATTCTTGACAGTTCGGAAATGGCATCTAAAGTGATAGATGCACCGATTATTCCGGTTGGCAGGGTGATACAGAAGATACGTGAGACATTGCCTGAGTTTGATTATAAAAACGGCGGAATGTCTTTGAACAGAGACGGTTTTCATTTGACTCTTGATTATGGAAGATTTGCTGCGGCGGCAACGTGGTTTTGCAGGTTTACGGGTAAACGCATTAAAATTGAAGAGTTTGAAAATTTTGATATGGATATTGCGAATAAGCTTGTGAACACTGTGGAAAGTGTTGTTTTTGAATAAATATCTATATAAGATATCCCCCTTGCTGTTTTTTGGCAGGGGGATATATGTAATATACATAGTTTTGGCAGTTTTGCAGGTGTTTTTTGCTATAACGAGAAAAAGAGAGAAAAATAAAAAATTATTTCAATAAACACTTGACTAATTTGAAAATATGTGCTATAATACCGTCCGTTGACTAGGTGTAGCTCAGCTGGGAGAGCGCTACCTTGGGGTGGTAGAGGCCGCTGGTTCAAGTCCAGTCACTTAGACCAAAAAAGACGAATGAACGTTAGTTCATTCGTCTTTTTTCGTTCTGAATGTTTGTGCGTGACCAGCGACTACCTACACCCCAACCGCACATTATATAGCTAAACTAAAATCGATGGTATGTTTTTTCAAAAAACATACCATCTTATATATCTAAGCGGTTTGGGGTTGTAGTGTGACGAGAGCGAAAAAGAGTCCGGTGGACTTTTTTTCGCCGAGGATTAACTGAAATAAGGAGAAATGGAAGCGGGTGCTTTATGCCGAGCGTGCATTTCGACTATATTTCAGGAAGGGCACAGGCTAGTTCAAGTCTAAGGCTGAGACCAAAAATCGGGAATCAAACGATTCCCGATTTTTATTGGCTCTATAATAAATGTTGGGGTAAGACCAAGGAGCCTACGAAAAAAATAAAAAGAAAAAACAAAAAAAGTAGAGCATAATTGGAAGAAATCCGTTAAAATGGAATTGACGATAAACCATGAACGGAGGAACCAATATGCTCTACAATCATTTTACAGAAAAACTTCTCGAATTGCAAGATGTTTGCATTAAAAATATCGAAAACATTAAAGGAAATAATGTAATATACGCCGAATTAAAACGAAAACCACATAGGTGTCCCTGTTGTGGTACCACAACAGATAAAATTCACGATTATCGAAATCAAGTTATTAAAGATATTCCCGCTTTCGGAAAGAATACAGTAATTGTTTTAAGAAAAAGGCGATATATATGTCCTAATTGCTTAAAACGCTTCTTTGAAGATAATACCTTTCTTCCAAGATACCATAGAATTACCAACCGGCTTGCTGCTTACGTCATCAACAAGCTCACGGATGAACGCTCGTTTACCAGTGTCGCCAGAGAGGTTAACCTCTCTGTAACTACCATTATACGCATTTTTGATTTAGTCTCATACCCTAAAGGAGCTTTGTCAAAAACTATTTCTATAGATGAATTTAAAGGTAATACGTCAGGTGAAAAATATCAATGTATATTAACTGATCCTGTCAATAAAGTTGTTTTAGATATACTTCCGGAACGTTACAGCCACTATTTATCTAGCTATTTTAAGCAATACCCTAAAGCCGAAAGGGAGTCTGTCCAATACTTCGTTAGTGATATGTGGAAAACCTACGCTGATTCCGCTTCTGTTTGGTTTAAAAATGCTATTCAGATTGTTGATAAATACCATTGGATAAGGCAAGTTATCTGGGCTTTTGAAAATGTTAGAAAAGAAGAACAGAAAAAGCTCTCTCCCGAATTAAGAAAATACTTCAATTATTCGCGTTCTCTCCTTATCGAAAGATTTGATTCATTAGACGATGAACAAAAACAACAAGTTAACGTTATGTTATATTACTCTGTCAATATTTCTCGTGCTCATTTCTTTAAAGAAGCTTTTCTCAAAATCTTAGATAATCAAAATGTTCAAAATCCTAACTTCGCTATGAAAGAGTGGATATCAGACGCAGAGCAATCCGGACTTCGCCAGTTCGAAAAATGTGCCTATACTATGCGTAATTGGTTTAACGGTATTATGAATTCTTTTTCTTATCCCATTACTAACGGTTTTACCGAAGGCTGTAACAACAAAATCAAAGTTTTAAAACGTAACGCTTACGGTTATCGTAACTTTAATCGTTTTCGTAATCGTATCTTACATATCTTTTCTCTCAAAAAAATACAAGCAGCTACTTCTTAAGTAACTGCCTGCATATTTCATTTTAATTTTTTCTTTACCCCAACTATTGACATTGAGCCTTTTTTTTACCTATAAGCTTTTTTAAACTTTTTGAGGTGTTTTATGCAGCCTCTTTTTTATGCCTGCTACGCAGTATTTATGTATGTGTTACGCAATTTGCTACGCAGGGGTGTAACAACAGTAAAATAATCTATTAAGATATAGTAGGAAATCTTATCGATAATTTTTATGAAATAATTTTTTATATTATCCCTATAGCTGTTATGATTTTTCTTATAGCCAATTGAATTTTTTATAATACAATGTGTTTCAGTTACATTACTGTTTATTCGCGTTCTATCCAATCAATATTACAATTATTTACGCCATAAATTGCCTGTGCTTCTGTAAAACCACGATTTATTAATTCATAAATCATTTCATCTTTTTTTACCAATCGGTCTGCATATTTTTCCCAATTCATAAACTTAAGATTTAAATCTAACATATTTATCACATCTATTACTTCTGTATTCCAATCAATGCCTGAATTGTTTATTGCATATTCTTTTTGAGAATCAGAAAAAACTCTCATCTCGTACGGGGTTTTTAGGTCATTCGGCGAATAACATGTTTGACTTGGGGGTACATCTGTAATTATTTTTTTTACAATCTTTAGTGCCTCTGTATTCCAATCAATACCACATGTATCTACTGTTTTTTCTGCAGTAGATCTATCCATGCCAGAATTAATAAAATTCTGTATTATTTCTTCACGATTATGTCCCTCATTGAATAATGATTTTGCGTATTCATTGGGGTCAAGTGCAGGGGAAGGCTTATTTTCATGAATGATAAATTCATAATACCCTAAGATTTCTCCAGTTGAGTCAAGGATTACTTTAAAATTGCCTGCTCCTATACCACAATCACTCCAACCGTATCCAATAACATCATTGCTTATAGCTTTGAATTTATCAATTGTTTGTTCGCCATTGGGGAATGTTCCTATAAAAGTTACACTGTATTCTCTAGAAAAACCACTAAATCTTCCTGTAAAACATACTTCTTCTCCATCTAAAAACTCTGTTTTGTTATCAGGGGGGACACCGTTCCCAAATGAAACAAGATAAGAACAAACGCCACCAGTAAAGTAAATTTTTTCAGGGACGATATAAGTAGGCGTGTTTGTCGTTTCCGGTGCATTTGATGTGGTTTCTGGAACGGAAGTTTCTATTTCGTTAGGAGTGCTTTCTGGAGGAATGGTTACCTGTGGGATTGTTTCCGTGGAGGGCTCACTATTGTTTTCTAATCGAAGTAATTCTTCAGCAATCAGCGTTAATAAATTTTGTTGATATGATGTTTTGAGGTCATCAGATGCTCGTACAACAACTGTTCCACAAATGACTCGCGCACCGGGACTTCTAACAGTACCTTCCTGGGCTTTAAGTTCATTCGCTCTACGTTCTGCATCTTTTTCTGTTCTATATACTTCAATGCACCCTCCAGCCGGGTTTCCAACTTCACTTAAAGTAAGTAATCCGTTTTCCAAACCATAATGTTCTACGTCTTTATGGCGGAAAACTACCTTCACAGTATACCAACCAGCTTTACCAATATAATTTTCCGGATCATTATCTTCGGTTAGAGAAATTATATCAATTATCCCCGCTTGTTCCTGAATATTAGTTATTCTTTCTAAAACAAATGATTCATTTGGACAAGTTACTTGCTTCATTTGCTTTATGCTTTTTTCTAAAACATTTTTTGCTTCATCAATTGTAGAAAGCACTTCTGAGTAATCTGGAATTTTCATCAATCCAACAATGGTTGTAAGGCTTGAAGAATAATCCTTTGTTTTTTCAACGGCTTGTTTAATAGATTTGGTTTGAAATATATTGAAATCAGTTGGCACTTTTAATGCTTTATCCTCCCATTTGGGAATAGTTATTGTAGCAATTTTACCTTTGTTAATTGCCGCGTTAGCGTTGGTAATAGTGTCGGGATCGTATGGTTTCTCTCCAAATGAAACAATCTCTTGTAAACTATTAATAGCACTCTTTAGTTTTTCATTTTCTTGATTAATTTGTTCAACCTTAGTACTATATTCAGAAACAACTCTGTTATAATCACTGAAAGCATTTTTATACAATACTATTGCTTCATTATAGGTGGGCTTTAACGCCATAAAATATAATAATGTCATAGCGAGCGTTATTGATAAAACTACCACAATTATCAAGACCCAAAATTTGACTTTCTTTTGTTTTTTTGAAGCTGTATTCATTTCCTGTTACTCCTAATTTGGTATAATGTTTTTGTGTTTATATGCATACTATAATCAACTAGTTTATTGGCTACAATTGTATCATATATGGGGAAATGTGTAAATATAGGTTGATTTGCTCGGTGAGAACATAAGGTAATTATGATATAAAGCATAGTAATAATTATAACTTGCAAACTCACGCTATCCCCTAATACTAATTTGCGAATAACTTAACTAATGTTATAATTATTTAGCTACTTATTAGGAGAATATTATATTTACTTCGTGTCATCCCAAAGCAAAAAATCTATGCCGAATTCATCGTCGTTGAACCAGTGAATCTCAATTTCAAAAACCTTTTTGGGTTCAACAACCCGCCTAATGCTAGGCAATAACAATTCGATTGGAACTAAACCGTTAGCCATAAACATTATTACATATTTACTTGTATTGGAACGAAGAGAGTGTCTGACTCCCATTTTTTTATTTTTTGCCTCTATTTTAGTGTTTTCTAACAAGTCCCAAAATTCAGCTATTTCATATCTATGAAAATGTGCAAGAAATAATAGAACCTCATAACATCCAGTTTGTGATGATCTGTTTACTGTTCGTTCTGGTAAAAGATGAAGAAAATTCCTAAAATACTGTATTACCAGTTTTTGTTTTTCTGCTTCTTTCATCCCATATTTTTCAGCCAAAAAGTGATGCACTAGTGATTCGTTTATTTGTGGGTTTGTAAGAACCATTTCATTATTATGACCATTAAGAATCATAATATTGATGTCACCGTGTTCTTCATATATTATTTTTCTATATTCAAGATATTCAACTATTTCGATAGGTGTAACCAAAACACGACACATTTCACAATAATCAGAAAAGGACATACAATTTATATTTATGCCAGTATCAGAATGTCTCGTTAATAAATGAGGATAATCTCCTATTTGACTATTTTCAAAAACAATTAATGGGATTACTTCAGCATTAGGCTGTAGAGTTATAGCTTGACCACGTTTGTTGCGAAACTTTGGAAGTGTACCAGATGAAATAAACTGCAATGTTTCCTTGACTTGTCCTTTTGCAATTTTACATTTCTTTTGAAGCCATTTACTTTCGAGAATGAAATCACCAGTTTTATCTTCAGCATTTCGAGATTTGAGCTGAATTGCAATAATAATATTACCAAGATTAATAAGTAAATCAGCCACTTCCATTTCTGTGGAACCTTCGGGGGTAAATTTCAATTCATCAATCACAAGTTCCTTAAAGAAATAATCTTCTGAAAAGGCGCTCAATAGCTGTTCAGATTTATTCAAATTATTATCTCCTAAACATAGTCTAATTGTATGTACTATGTTTTTATTATATCACAAGACAAAGCTACTTTCAACAGTTTTTTGCATATAAAAATATTGCATTTTATTGCAACTTTTCCGCAAACAACGGCTTCTCCCTATTCGCGAATCACACAATCCACGTTACAATTATCATAACTACTTTTAGGAGGATAATTATATGAGATCAATACTCGAAGAGCTATTCTACGTCAACATTTGCCCTAATACTGATTGTAGGAGCCATAACAAAGAAACAAAACAACTTATGGCATATATAGCCGAGCGTGCATTTCGACTATATTTCAGGAAGGGCAGTGCTGGTTATATTTTATTTCCGAAAAGGCTTTGGAACAGTGTTCGAGACCATGCCCTGTACGAAGTGCAGAGGGAGAAGGGGTTCCCCAAAGCGAGCTTGACGAGTTTTTGGG
>JAZOUV010000039.1:0-3778 GCA_045658315.1 Eubacteriales bacterium | reverse complement strand
ATATGATAAAATAGCAAAAGTATTATTTTTTAGGAGAAATATATGTTTAAGAAACTTATTGGGGATAAGAATTTTTACAGACACATTCTTGCATTGATGCTCCCTATTATGATACAAAACGGAATAACCAACTTTGTCAATATGCTCGACAATCTTATGGTGGGTCAGGTAGGTCAGATCGAAATGATCGGTGTTTCCGTAGCAAACCAACTCATGTTTGTCTACAACCTCTGTATATTCGGTGCTGTATCTGGTGCAGGCATATTCGGGGCACAATATTTCGGCAGCAACGATATTAAAGGATTGCGTAACACCTTCAGATTCAAACTTATATTCTGCACCGCATTGACAATAGGGGTAATGGTGTTGTTCGGCTTCTGCGGAGAGGAACTTATCAACCTCTACCTAAAAGGCGAAGGTACGGCAGAAGCGGCAGCCGCTTCCCTTGTATGCGGTAAAAAATATCTTTACATAATGATCATCGGACTTATCCCGGCAGCATTAGTACAATGCTATTCAAGCACCTTGCGTGAAACAGGTAAAACCATACCGCCTATGGTTGCGGGACTTATCGCCGTCCTCGTAAACCTTGTGTTAAATTACACCTTAATATTCGGTCATTTTGGTGCCCCAAAGTTAGGAGTTGTAGGTGCTGCCATCGCAACAGTCGTTTCAAGATTTGTTGAGCTTGCAGTTGTTGCTGCTTGGACCGGAATAAAATCATACGAAAATAAATTTATTATCGGTGCTTTCAAGAGTCTGCACGTTCCGCCTGACCTTGTCAAAAAGATTGCAAAAAAAGGCATACCCCTCATGATAAACGAAACCATGTGGGCGGGCGGTCTTGCTGTTGTAAATCAATGCTATTCCAAAGTCAGTCTTGATGTCGTTGCGGCAAACAACCTTGTACAAACATTTTTTAACGTATTCTCTGTTGCATTTATCGCTGTAGGTGCAGCAATAGGAATAGTCCTCGGTCAGCTTCTCGGTGCAGGAGAGACAGAAGAAGCAAAGAGCACATCTGTAAAGCTCATTGCATTTTCGGTCATTATAAGCATCGGTGTTACAATAACTTTTGCTCTATGCTCAATATTCATTCCGGATTTTTACAACCTTGATGAAGGTACAAAATTGCTATCAACAAGAATGATGCAGATATGTGCACTTGCCATTCCTCTTGATGCGTTTGCTAACGCATCCTACTTTACCCTACGCTCTGGCGGCGAGGCTTTGGTAACCATAATTTTTGACTCAGGCTTCGTCTGGGCTGTAAGTGTTCCTGCTGCATTTATTCTTTGCAACTTTACCGGAATGTCAATACTGCCCATATATGCAATTTGTCAAGCACTCAATTTCATAAAATGTATTATCGGCTATATATTTGTAAAAAAAGGCATCTGGATAAAAAACATCGTCGCATAGAAAAAACACTTAATGAATAAAAAAATCTTCTTGAATTTTAACAGTCATGATACACAACATTTCAGGAAAAGCAGTTGCATTAATTAATACATAATTAAGTTTTGTTTTTCGTTTTAACAGTAGCTGCGTATGCACTGTTGCAAAGCCCGAGAACAGCAGAAATCATAAACAATGTTTCTATCCCCAAACTCTCCCATATCCATCCACCGAAAAGGGCTATAAAAACCGTTATAACATGGTTAATTGAAACGCCGGTGGAAATGGTTGCTTTCACTTCCTCAGGATTGTCCGCAAGGTCTTTTACATATACATTAGATGCCATTGATGCAAGTGATATTACTGCATCAAGCACATAGTTTATGCAACATACGACAAATGCAACATCTTTCGGAAATATATGATGTGCAAAACCGTAGAAAAAACAGACTGCGACAAGAATAAGTGTATCGGAAATCATAACGACTTTATATCCCAGTCTGTCTATTATCTTGCCGACTATGGGGGAGGCAAAAAAACAGGCAATGGCAGATATAGCAAACAAAAGACTAATCATAGCGGCATTAGCACCGTAAAACAGTATAAGAACATATGGACCAAAGGTTAGAAACACCTGTTTCCTCGCACCGTAAAACATCTCAAGCATATAGTATTTCGTATATTTCTTGTGAAAATAAAAACGTCTCTTTGTTCTGTCAGTCTCACTTTTGTCTGTAAGCTTCATCGAACAAACAGCACTAATGCCCGCAAGAACCGCCGCTACGGCAAAAAACAAGGTATAAGGCTGTTCTTTTGAAAATATCGAAAACGCTCCGACTATTACGAGATATCCAACTAGGGTGCCAATCTGAGTTGCAGAGCTTTGAAAGCCCAAAGCCTGTCCGCCCTTTCCCTCGCTTGCATATCCCATACCGAGAGTACTTTTCATACCGATTTGAATATGTTCTCCCAAGGAATATGTACAAATAGCAAGAGTAGCCAAAACCTTTGTAGGCGGCAGTAGTGCATGCATCGCCATACCCGCCAGCATTACAACAGCCCCGACTTTATACATCGATTCCGCCGAAAGCATAAAGAAAGCGGCAAGAATAAACACAAGCATAATTCCGGGCAATTCTCTGAAAAATTCGGTCAACCCTCTGTCCATTTCTCCCATTTTAACAACCTCGGCAAGAAAGTTGTCAAGCATCCCCTTATACAAGCCGTATGAAAGCCCGGTTATAAGTATGGTAAGAAGTAATATCTTATATTTTGAATCAGTGCGAAACGTTTCATTTAATTGGTTCATTTATACATTCTCCGTTATATTGACTTGACTATATTATACATTACACAGGCATATTTTTCAATACACGACAGAAAATATACATTCAATAGCGTAACATATTTGTTTAAATAAAGAACCGACAAGTTTTCTGAACTTTCGCCGCAAGGCGAATTTTATTTAAAAAAAGCACTTGCAATAGCAAGTGTTTGTTTTATATTCGATGCAGTTTGAGATATTTTAACTATCATTGTATCACCGCCTTTGTTTAATTATAGCATAAATTTGCAAACAAATCAATGCGAAGCATTGTATATCATCAATTCCGCAAGGAATTGCATATCATCAAAACGAAGTTTTGTATATCATCATTGCGAAAGCATTTATACACGCTAACGCGTGATGATATACAGTCCTAACGGACTGATGAGATACAACAACGGCGTCGCCGTTGTTGATGATATGACATTGCTTTCGCAATGGATAAAAAATAAGACAGTCGAAAGACTGTCTTATTTTTGGTGGGAGCGGGTGGATTCGGACCACCGAAGTCACTGACAACAGATTTACAGTCTGCCCCCTTTGGCCGCTCGGGAACGCTCCCATATTAAGTTTTGCTGGAGCTGGTGGACGGACTTGAACCCCCGACCTGCTGATTACAAATCAGCTGCTCTACCAACTGAGCTACACCAGCATTCGAACTGTCTGTCCGGCAACGGAAGTTATTCTACCACAAAGTAATACAAATGTCAATACCTTTTTTCATAAAGTTAAAAAAAATTTATCAACACAACATCATTTTTTCCTTTTTATTGATTTATTTGAAATTGCGTGGTAAAATGTGTACAATGAATATAAGCTCCAATAGGAGGTTAATATGAAAATTGTAATAATCGGTGCGGGAAAGATCGGTCTTTCTCTCGCTTCCTGCCTTTCCGAGGACGGCAACTCGGTTACCGTTATCGACACAAACCCCAAAACCGTTGAAAACGCCGTAAACACCTACGACATCAACGGCGTTATGGGCAACGGAGTTAACATAACCGTGCAAAAGGATGCGGGAGTCAACAAAAGCGACGTTTTGATAGCCACCAC
>JAZOUV010000038.1:0-13465 GCA_045658315.1 Eubacteriales bacterium | reverse complement strand
TTTCTGCTGCCGCAGAAAGTGAAATTAAATCCACCCACCGCCGCTGGCGATTTCACTCGAGCGAAGCGAGAATTTCACAAAGCGAAGCAATATTTCACCCACCCGTAAGGGTGGATTTAGTTGAAAAAGATATATTTCACAACCTTGCGTATGACTTTGAACTTTCGTACCATTCTTAGTGAAATCGTTCACTTACGCTCACGGTGAAGTTTCGACTTCGTCGAAGTGAAATTTTCTGCTGCCGCAGAAAGTGAAATTAAATCCACCCACCGCCGCTGGCGATTTCACTCGAGCGAAGCGAGAATTTCACAAAGCGAAGCAATATTTCACCCACCCGTAAGGGTGGATTTAGTTGAAAAAAGCACTTGCTATTGCAAGTGCTTTTTTCTGGTGGGCCATCAGGGACTCGAACCCCGGACCAACCGGTTATGAGCCGGTAGCTCTAACCAACTGAGCTAATGGCCCGACTGTTTCTTCAATCGGCTTCCGTTATTATATCATAACCCTTCTTTTATGTCAATATTTCAATTAAATAAAAATGTAAACAAAATATGAACTAAAAAAACTATCACTCGTTTTTAGCTGTTCAGAAACAAGTGATAGTTAAACTATTTATTTTTCAAATGCGTTTTCGGAAATGTTTTGAGGTTTTGTCCCCTCATATACTATGTCTTTGAGGTTTGTGCATTGTGCAAATGCTTTTTCGCCGATAGTTTCAACAGAATCGGGCACGGTTACTTTCGTAAGCTTTAAACAGGGTGAAAATGCGTTTGCGGATATTTCTGTTACCGTGTTCGGAATCGTATATTCCGTTGCTGTATTTGCAATAGGGTAATAGAGCAATGTTGTCTTATCCTTATTGAACAGCACGCCTCGCTCGTCAGAGGTAAAGTGTTTATTGTTATCTATGACTGTATATTCACTGATAGACGTGCACATAAAGAATGCTGATATACCTATCTCCTCTACTGTTTCGGGGAAATATATGCTTTCAAGAGCCGTACACCAAGCAAATGCCGATTCGCCTATCTTCTTTATTGAGTTGCCGAGTTCAACAGACGTAAGCTTTGATTCATTAAATGCAAAGCTGCCGAGTTCTTCAAGGCTGTTACCGAAACGGACTTCCTTAATGCTTGAGCCTTGAAAAGCATAGCTTTCAATCGTTTTCAGCTTTTCGGAGCAGGTCAATGTTTCAAGATTCTGTGCTTTTTCAAAAGCGTAGCTTGCTATTGTTTCAACGCTATTCGGCATTTCGTAGCTTTCTTTTTTGTTGCCTAATGGGTATTGAATGAGCTTTGTACAAGCCTTGTTGTACAACACGCCGTCATCGGCGTTGTAATATTTATTGTTCTTGCCTATAGCGATAGTCTCAAGGTCTGTACAGCCTGTAAAAACACATATACCGATAGAATTAACATTTGAGGAAATTATAACCTCTTTAAGTCCGCGGCAGTTTGCAAAAGCGGTATTGCCTATAGTTTCAAGTGATTCGGGGAGTTTTATTTCTTCAAGGCTTATGCAAAGCTCGAAGGCGGATGTGCCGATGCTTTTTAATGTATTCGGAAACGTAACCTCAGAAATGTCGTAATTTTCCTTAAAAGCATTTCTGCCGATTGATGTTACGGTATATTTTCCAAAGCTTTCGGGAATAATTACCGAATTATCCCCGCCTTTATAACCTATAATGGTTGCGGTCTTATTTGTGTCGTTGAATTCACATTCAAAATCGCCTGTGTCGGTCTGTTTTGACGAGCAAGCAGCACTAATAACAACAGTCAAAACGAGCAGAAAGATAACTATTATTTTTTTCATATAATAAACTTCTTTCGTGTAGAAAATCATTCATTTATATTAAAATACTTATTAAACATTCTTCTGAGAGTCACACCGCAGTCGTTACTTCCGCCTGCCTGCTCAATAACGCAGGTCGCTACTATTTGAGGCTTGTCGTATGGGGCAAATGCCATAAAAATACCGTTGTTACTTTTCGTCTTGCCGACCTGTGCAGTACCGGTCTTTCCGCCAAGCTCTATGGGGTAATTTGCAAATACGGGTGCCGCAGTTCCGTTTTCCATAACATTTCTCATACCCATTTTCAGAATCTGAAGATTCTCTTCCGAAAGCTGAATCGTGTTTAAAGTTGAGGGAGCTTGTTCGTAGATAATTTTATTTGTACCGTATTCACGCACTGAATGCAATATATGAGCCTGATACCTTGTTCCGCCGTTTATAATAGCAGAAAGATACATTGATATTTGTATCGGCGTAAAGGTGTTGTCCGACTGACCTATAGAGGCTTGGACGGTATCACCCGGAACCCAAGTCTTGTTTAACGAGGCTCTGTATTCGGGACCTGCCAAAATCCCTTTTGATTCGGGAATTTCTATTCCCGTCAGCTCTCCCAGCCCCAATGTCTTGCAATAACTGTTCATCTTTTCAATAGTAAGCTGTCTGCCTACATCATAAAAGAAATAGTTGCAGGAGTTTTGGATTGCCGATATTACGTTAACGTTTCCGTGACCGTAACCGTGAGATGTATATACCCAGCATTGCGGTTGAAAATCGTTGTAATACTTGTATACGCCGCTATCATAAATAGTCGTATTTCTATTGATTATACCATGCTCTAATGCTGCCGCCGCAACGCTTATCTTAAAAGTAGAGCCCGGTTCGTAGGTTCCCATAAGTGCTCTGTTAAATAATGGGTTATTTTCTGCTTTCAGCAGGTTATTGTATTCTTTTAAGTATGTCGTTAGGTCAAACGTTGGATTTGATGCAAGAGAGAGAACTTCGCCTGTATTTGGGTTGACCAAAACGGCGGCACCCGAGGTAACGTCCTCGCCTATATATTGAGAAATCTTTGCGTTTGGCATAAGAGTCCCGTCGGGAAGTGTGTATTTTTCAGTATCTTGGGCTATTTTGGTGTTTGCTTTGTCTCTGATATATTCAATGTTATATGCTAAAGCATCTTCGGCGGTCATTTGCAAATTTATATCAATCGTAAGGTAAACATCTTTCCCGGGAATTGGCTCTTTCTTGTAGTATTCGTCAAATCTGTTTCCGTTCTTGTCTTCTACAATAACAAGAACACCGTCCTCGCCCCTTAGGTATTCTTCAAACGCCTCTTCGGCTCCGTCAATACCTACAATGGCATCCATGGAATAGCCTTTTTCGGTATAATACGCAAGTCTTTCCGAGGGAATCTTGCCTGTTCTCCCGAGAATATGACTTGCATATAAGGGATAATTGTAAATTCTTTTTGCCTCTTTTTCGATAGACACTCCGACTATATTTGCTTCCTCAACGGCTGTAAGCTGTGTTTTTGAAATATCATAAGCAAGGGTAAAAGGGTTAAGTGAGCTGAAATCCAATCTTTCTGCTTCGTATCGCACAGCCATAACGGGAATATAATATTCTTCGGCTACAGTCAATTCGCCCTTTGAATTAACAAGTCCGTACCGTTTTGCCAAAAAATTCAGAAAATCGTTAGCCTCAGTATTCTTTGGAAGGCTGTATCGGTTTAACATTTTCAAAAAGCTTTTATATTCGGAGCTGTCGCTGTCGAATTGCTTGTATTCTTCGCTTTCTTCTGTGGTTTGTATCGGGAAATAGTCCGTCTTAATCGCATCTCCCAAAATGTCCGTTAAAGACACGATGGCACTGTTCATCGCATAATTGCTTTTGGGAAAACTGCCACCGTCAAGGTATACGTTGTACGAGTATTCGTTTGACACCAAAGGTATTCCGTTTCTGTCGAAAATTTCTCCGCGTAATGCTTTGACGGTCAACGTTCTGACCGTCAAATCCGATGCGGTCTGCTTTTCGGGAGCCGTAATCTGCAAGTATATTATTCTTGCCAAAAAAACGACGCAGGTCAAAACAAAAAGGGAAGCAAGTAATGTGTATCTGAAATGATGTCTGCCCGTCTTTTTCAATACAAACCGCCTCTCTTTCTAATTATATATATCGGAATTTCAAATAATTTTACCAAAATAAATATGGGAATACATACGATAAGCGTATATATAAATTCGGGTAAAAGCGTATAGAGAAAAAGCATTTTTACATCAATGCTTCCAATGTATTTTATCAAATGTATAAAAAGTGAGAAAACAGTTCTCGAAAAACATAACAGGGGCAGACAAACAAGATATGCCGCAAAACGAAAATTCTCTCTTGCGTTGCACCCTATTCTTCCGCAGATATATCCTGCAATGGTGTAAAAAAGCGGAAGAAGGGATAGACCTGTACTGCCAAGAGCCTCTGCACAAAGACCTGCAAACAGTCCGAATAAAGCGGCTGTATTTTCTCTTCTGTATATGCCGATGCAACAAACAGCACCTATTATTATATCGGCTGTGGCGTAGTAAATTGATAAGCGGGGCATAAGTGTCGTTTGAAGCACGGCGAGCAGCACTGCTAATATTCCGTATATAACTATATCGAGTACGTGTACCAATGAAAAGCTCTTATTCATAGATGCCCTCAAAATCGGTTATTATCATTACGTTTTCGGAACTTTTTAAGTCTGCTGCCGGTTTGATGTAAGCAACAGTCTCTCTTGAAAGTGCGTCAGATTCAATTGATTCAACCGTTCCCACCAACAAGCCCTTCGGGAACATAAGGCTGTCGTCTGATGTTACTATTCTGTCGCCAACATTTAAGGGGGTGCCGTCGGAAAGATATGACAACACGCAAAGTCCTTTTTTTGACGCCGAAAACGAACCTGTACATACGCCTTTTTCGCCGCTTTTTTCAAGTGTTACGCCTACGGAAACATCGGGCTCGGTTATAGACGTAACCTTTGACCATGTCAGTCCGACCTCGCTCACACACCCCAAAACACCGTACTTGTCTATTACCGGCATTCCCGGCTCTATTCCGTGATAGGTACCTTTGTTTATTGTGTATAACACAGTATAAGTGTTGGACTGGCGTCCCGTTATCTTTGCGTTTTCAAAAGTGCAGTCTATATGTTCTTCTTTTATGCCGAAAAAATCCTTCAGCTCTTCGTTTTCTTTTAGTGCAAGCTCTGCCTTTGCAAGCTTGGCTTCATTGTCAGCCAACTCTTTTTTTAGACTTTCGTTTTCTTCCTCAAGCTCTTTGTATTTTTCCTTTGAAGAAAAAATATCCTCAAAATCGTCTAAAACAAAGTTTATTCCTTTCTGTATCGGCGTCAGAACAATCCCTATGGCATTTCTGACATAGGAAGTATAGCCCAATGCGGATATAAAAGACGTTGTACCTACCAGTAATACGGATATCACCAAAAGTACTATCATAAATTTGTTTTGAAACAGATTTTTCAATGTCGTTTTCTCCTGTTTTATTTGTCGTTAAAGCTTACCGCCTCGGGAAAAAGGTCGATTATCTTTTGAATTCCCGCGACACAGCAGTCGAGGGGAGAGTCTGCAATCTTTACCTCGAAGCCGAACATCTTTGAATAATATTCTTTTATGCCGTCAAGCAAAGCACCGCCGCCCGAAAGAGTCATGCCATATTCGTGAATATCTGCCGAAAGCTCGGGATGAAGCTTTTCTAAGGTCGATTTTATGCAGTCGGTAATTTTTGCAAGCTGTTCTTTTATCGGCTCTTTTAATTCGGTGTTCTTTACCTTTACCGTCAACGGAAGACCGTTTGCCGCATCTCTGCCGTATACCTCTTGTGTTTTTTCTTCGGGGGAAGCGGAGAGTGTACCAAGGCCTCGTTTTAATTCCTCGGCATCGGTAACGGTTATAATAAGATTATATTTTCTTTTTAAGTATGCTGCAATAGCCTCGTCGATCTCATCTCCGCCGACTCTTACGGAATTACTCTGTATTATTCCGCCAAGGCTCATTACGGCAACATCGGTAGTCCCTCCGCCTATGTTTACAATCATACTGCCCCTCGGCTCTTCGATAGGAAGTCCTGCTCCCAACGCCGCCGCAAAGGGGGACGGAATTATGGCAACGCTTCGTGCACCTGCCTCACTTGCCGCTTCTTCAAGTGCTCTCTTTTCTACCTCGGTAACGCTGTTTGATACGGTAAGAACAACGCTTGGTCTGTTCAAACTGCCTTTACCCGATGCCTTAACAAAAAAGCCGTGAAGCATAGCCGCGGTTATATCAAATTCCGATATAACTCCGTCCTTTATGGGTTTTACCGCCTTTACGCCGACAGGCTCTTTTCCCCGCATAGCGTATGCATCCTCGCCCAATGCCACAACCTTGCTTTTTTCTTCGTCTATGGCTATAATAGAGGGCTCTCTGATAACTATCCCTCTTCCTTTTCTGTATATGTATGTATTTGATGTGCCAAGGTCAACTCCAATAATTCTTGCCACGGTTACACCTCTTTTTCAAAATCTAAATTAAATAAATCTATTTTGAATTCGTCTGAGATCATATTGCGGAGCTTTAGAATGGGAAGTCCTACCACGTTGTTGATATCACCTTCCACGCTTTCTACAAAATAGCCGCCCTTTTCCTGAATCCCGTAAGAGCCCGCCTTGTCTCTGTGTTCGCCTGTTGCGATATATCTTTCGATTTCTTTGTCCGTTATATCGCGGAATTTTATCTTTGTTTTTTCGCTGTCGGCTACTGTTTTTCCGTTGTAAATCGCACATACTCCCGAATATACGTAATGGGTGGTTCCACTCATACTGCGGAGCATTTCTCTTGCGTTTTCATCGTCATCGGGTTTGCCGAGAATAGTATCGTCCAATGCTACTACGGTATCTGCCGCTATAATAAGGGCGTTTTTGTCTTCTGTATCGTTAAAACAGCCTTCGGCTTTTGTGCGTGCAAGAATTTCAACCTGCTCTCTCGGGGAGAGGTTTTTAATCCTTTCTTTTACAGCACTTTCGTCTACGTCTCCGTCCCATAAAATATGCTCTATTTCGAGTTCTTCAAACATTTTACGTCTGCGTGGAGACTTTGATGCCAATATTATTTTCATAAAGCTTGTCCCTTTATCGCTTGAATATGTATTTTGCAATTATGAGACTAATTGTAATACAAATTATTGTTGCGACGTTTAAATTGACTGCCAGACCGAAGGTGAAGTCTATTATTCCGAGGTTGAGAACGAGGGGATTTTCCATTCCGAAAACGAGTCCGTAGGATAACCACGAAAGTGCTCCTATGTTTTTTGTGAACGTTGCCAGCATCATACCGAATACGATACCGCATAAAACGGGAAAACCCGTATATTTCCAAAACTTAACCATTGTTGTTTTCTCCTTATTTGTCTTTTTTTAGTCTCTCTATTTCGGCTTTCAGTTCTTCGTTTTCCTTAGCCAGCTTGTTTCTTTCGTCAAGATAGTCGAGAGCACAAAGTAAAAGAGCTTCGTTTTTTTGGCGGCTTGATGAAGAGATTACAAGGTCGCTCACTCTGTTTTCGAGAAGCCTGCCGAGATTTCTTACATACGCGGGGTCATTTTCCGTAACGATGTTTATTCTGATTCCCGATACAACCAATGTTATTTTTTCTTTCATTTCTATGTTCTCCTGCTTTTTATTGTGGTAAAATAATACGAAACCTACTTGAAAATTATAAGAAATTATAATATAATACTATTATAATATATTTTTCGTTAGATTAAAAGGGTTTTTTGAAAAAATTTTATACAGAAAGAAATTATAGATTATGGAAAGAGTACAGAATGCAAAAAGAATTGTAGTTAAGGTGGGTTCTTCTACACTCACGTATGAAAACGGCAAGCTTAATTTGCAGAGAATTGAAAAAATGTGCCGAGTTCTCAGCGACTTGAAAAATACGGGCAGAGAGGTTGTTCTCGTTTCGTCCGGTGCTGTAAGTGCGGGAATAGGCAAATTGAATCTTGAACGCCGTCCCTCTTCAGTCGAGGAAAAACAGGCTTTGGCGGCTGTTGGGCAGGGTGTTCTTATGATGATTTACGAAAGGTTTTTTGCTGATTACGGACATACGGTCGCTCAGATACTTTTGACCAGAGATACTGTTACCAACGAGATTCCGAGAACTAATGCCGAAAATACGTTTGCGACACTTTTGAAAATGGGTTGTATTCCGATAGTAAATGAAAATGATACCGTTGCTTTTGATGAGATAAAATTTGGTGATAACGATACCCTTTCGGCATACGTTGCAGTTCTTGCAGAGGCAGACCTTCTTATAAATATGAGTGATACCGACGGTTTCTACGACAGTGACCCCAGAACAAATCCCAATGCAAAATTGCTTAAAAGAATTCCTAAGGTGGACGAGGCTCTTTATGCTTGTGCCGACGGTGCCGGTTCTGCAAGAGGTACGGGGGGAATGACTTCCAAGCTTCACGCGGCTGAAATAGCATGTGGAAACGGAATTCCTATGATGATAGTAAGCGGAGAAGACTTCTCTATACTTTACGATATGTTAAATTCTGGTATTCAGCACGGTTCTTATTTTGAACCTTTTACAAAATAAAAGAGGAAATATTATGGAATTTACAAAAGAAATTTACGATTATATCGAGCAACTGTGCAAATCCGTTAAGGCGGCGGAAAGTTCTATTGCCAATAGTTCGCTCCCCCAAAGAAATAACGTTCTTTCGCGTATTGCACAAAAGCTTCTCGATAATAAAGACGTGATTCTTGAAGCAAATGCAATTGACGTTGCAAATGCGGAAAAGAATGGTGTTATTCCCACTATGGTGGACAGACTTACCCTTAATGAAAGCAGAATTAAGGGGATAAGCGACGCTTTGCTTGAGCTTGTCGGTCTTAAAGACGTTCTCGGCGGCGGCGACGTATGGACACGTCCCAACGGTATCGAAATAAAAAGAGTAAGAGTTCCGCTTGGTGTTGTTGCGATTATTTTTGAAGCACGTCCCAACGTAACCGTTGACGCGGCGGCACTTTGTATAAAGACGGGTAACGCGGTAGTGCTTCGCGGCGGTAAAGAGGCTATTAATACAAACAGAATTTTTGTTTCTCTTATGAAAAAAGCTATGGAAGAAGAGGGCATTTCTCCCGACGCTTTGGCACTTGTTGACAACACTTCCCGCGAGGGAGCGTCGGTTCTTATGAGTATGCGTGAGTATATCGACGTGCTTATACCCAGAGGCGGCAAGGGACTTATAAAGAACGTCGTCGAAAATGCCGCAATGCCCGTTATTGAGACGGGGGCGGGCAACTGCCATCTGTATGTAGACTGTGCTGCCGATATCGATATGGCTGTCAAGGTCGCTTCAAATGCGAAGAACCAAAGACCGTCTGTTTGTAACGCTATTGAAACTTTGCTTGTGCATTCGTCTGTTGCAGAAGAGTTTTTGCCTAAGTTTGCCGACGTTTCAAGGCAGTTTGAGCTTGAAATAAGAGGCTGCGAGAAGACGAGAAAAATTCTTGCCGATGCTAAGGCTGCGACAGAAGAGGACTACGAGACGGAATATGACGATTATATCGTTGCCGTAAAGGTTGTTGACGGTGTCGAAGAAGCTGTGGCACATATTAATAAGTACAACACAAAGCACAGTGAGGCTATTATTACTAACGATATAACAAACGCCGAATATTTTAAAAAGACGGTTGATGCGGCGGCGGTATACGTAAATGCATCGACAAGATTTACCGACGGTAACGAGTTTGGCTTCGGCGCCGAAATAGGTATTTCCACTCAAAAGCTTCACGCAAGAGGTCCTATGGGGCTTGAAGCGTTGACTACGGTGAAATATCTTATTTCGGGTAACGGTCAGATAAGATGACAAAAGATAAAAGGCTGAAAATAAAAGCTGTTGAGGTTGCGAACAGATTGAAGGAGCATTATTCGTCGGAGTGTGCTCTTGAATATCAGGGTGAGCCTTGGAAATTGCTTGTCCTTGCAAGGCTGTCGGCACAATGTACGGATAAGCGTGTGAATATCGTTGCAGTTCCTCTTTTTGAGGCTTTTCCTACCCTTGAAGCTATGGCGGAAAGCGATATAACACTTCTTGAAGATATAGTAAAGCCGTGCGGTCTATACCGAATGAAAGCGAAAGATATAAAGCAAAGCTGTCAGATGCTTGTTGAGAAGTTTGACGGCCGTGTTCCCGATAATATGGAAGATTTGCTTGAATTGCCGGGTGTGGGAAGAAAGATAGCTAACCTTATTATAGGAGATATATACGGTAAACCTGCGGTTGTTGCGGACACGCACTGTATACGCATATCGGGCAGGCTCGGTTTTACGGGTGAGGGTGAAAAAAATCCCGTAAAGGTTGAAATGGCATTGAAAAAGTATCTTCCCGAGGAAGAACAATCGGATTTTTGCCACAGGATAGTTCAGTTCGGCAGAGAAGTGTGCTCTGCACGTTCTCCTAAATGCGACGAATGTTTTATGGCAGACTTGTGCTGTATTAAAAAGAGTGCAAATATCTTAAAATAACATTAATTTTACACATAAACAACGTATGGACTGTTATTGAAAAAAACAGTCCATACGTTGTTTGTTTTATTATATTTGACATTTTTTTTAGGAGCATATTTTTGTGCAACCTTTATAAAAAATAAGAGTGAATTTTGTTGTTGGATATTCACAAAAAAGATTGAATGATAAGCGATAATATGGTAAAATATACCTGAAGATAAAATACAGAAAGAAGGTGTTTCCGATGGTTATAGATGAAGATGTGCAGAATAAGCGTATCATACCCTCATGCTGTACACGAACAGGTGAACGGTGAATAGGTGGATATAGAATATGACGTAACAGACGAAGAGGGGGAAATTACTCCCATAGACGAGGATATTAAAGTCAAATTTGCGAATAATACAAATTCCGCAAAGCTTGTTAAGCTTGAGACAGGCAAATACAAGATAAGCTGGACAGTGGAAGCAGAAACCGAAAACGGTAACGGAATCGAAAAGGTAAAGCTTTCAAAAGAGTCAAAGGCGGCTTTGAAGACAAATAAAGAAATTACAAAAGCCAAAAAAGATAAAATAAAAAACAACTCAAAGCATACAATCGAAGAAGTGTTTGACATTAAGCAAGAAGCAAAAAAGGAAGTTGAACAGCTTAAACTTGCGAAAACAGCAAAGCTTGAAGAAAACACAACGGTAATTTCTGCAAACGCGGCTATACAAAGCTATAATTGCGACCAAATACAGTCGGTGTCATTTGCTCAGTCAAATGTAGAATATGCAGGTGCATTTGGGGAAGGCACGACGCTTCGTTATATAATGACACCGGGAAGGATAAACGAGGAAATAGTTCTCGACTCATACAACGGTTTTAAGTCATATAGTATGATAATAAATACGGACGGACTTGCACCTGTAGTAAACGAGTTTGGCAGAGTGGAGCTGGTTGACAAAAATGGTAATGCTATGATGACGATGGATGAGCTTAACCGGCAGTAGCACAAGTGTATATCCTTCTGCCACAAATACAGATGAGTATCATATGTGGAGGATAGTAAAACCGACATTATATGTAGATAATTATTATGATCATGCATTTGAGTCGCGGTATAGCTCATCATTTAATTGTTACTACACTGCACAGGATATAGTAGTTCAAAAATTTAAAAACATTTTTAATTTAGACTTAATAAATACTAATACTAAAATTGCATCTTCAGGGGATATATGTGTCTATAGAAACTATGGTGATATGACATTAAATACGTTAAGTGCTCCCTGTATATCCCACACAAACAATAGCTGTAAAACTACCACCAGTTTACGTGATAGATTGATAGATACAAAGGGGCCGGGAAACGCAACCAAGGTTGTTGCGTTGTGGACTGGATATTTAGATAATGATAAATCGCGTTCCAATTCAGTTTCTGCAAATTACAGTATAATAATAACACCTTATGCTACTACATATTGGAGTGATACTGACCAATTGTACATTAATCTGTCTAATAATGATATTATAAAAGAATATTCTTTTAGTTATATGCATGAATTGTCTCACCAACTTTCTCTCCCTGATCATTATTGTTACGGAAAAAAAGATGGAAACGAGTATTGTTCAAATGAGTTTTGTGATGAGTGTGCAGGGCGTATACGACCTGATTGTATGATGTCATATAGATTTGATGTTCGCGAGAGGAGCGAATCAACAATTTATTGTGATGAATGTCTTGAAAAAATAAGAGTTCATTTATTAGATCACCATATGATAGGAGGATAATTATATGAAAAAATTACTTAATGCTATAACATTTTTATTCGTTTTAGTTTTCCTAACCGCATGTTCGTTTCAAATAAAAACAAATGGGGAACCCGATAGTTCTATTGAGTCAGTACAAAATTATGAAAGTGCAGATCAAAAATATAACAATGCTTTGGTGGAAGAGCCTCCCCGACAGGTAATGATAAATTTGGCGGAAAGTGAACTTTTAAATATTTTAAATTTGCTTGATGAAGATGAAAAAGAGGTAAAAAAATATTTAAGCTCCAATGATTATTGGGATTATGATATGAATGGCTTGAAAAGCAAAGCTGATGTAGTCAAATTGAAAAATGTATTTGAAACAACAGGTTTTCCGGTTTTAAGAGATGAAACAAGAATGGAAAGTGGGTATGTTAATTATAGACCTGATGAAGAAAGAATATTGACAAGATATGTAGTTGATGGAATAATATATCAATTTATTCGTGAAAATACAACCAAAACATTTGATTATTCCAAATATAAATATTACAATGACAGTAAAACTTTTGTATTTGATGGAACAAGTGGAATGATGTTTAATGCATATGACGAATCTTATCCTCAAAGAAAAAATGTATATTATGGTAGATTTATAACGGAAGACTACACAATTGCAGTTAATGTTTTTAACTGTGTCGATATTGAGTGTGTTGATTTAGAACAATTTGAATGGTCTAATGATATTTATACATTAGAAAAATTAAGCAAAAATAATTAATGGTAAATGTAGATATATAGATGAATCCACTTTTCTTTGCAGGGGGAAATCAGGCTAGTTCTTGAATTCTTTATAGACAAATAAGAATTAATCTAAATCAGAGGATTCCACAGAGATTACTTAATCTTTGTGGAGTCCTTTGAAGAAAAATTTTTTACAGCAAAATGCAACATAGAAATAAAATAATGGAAAAAATTTATGTAAATTTTGATACGAACGGTGGAAATGGGGAGGCTGTTGCAGGCATTGAAACATTAAATCACTTTCACGGGAAAAAACAACACAGGACAGAGGTAATATCAAAAGTCTTTGAATATCTACAGGATTGAGGGTGAAAAAATGGACGAATATTCAAAAAATAACAGCAAATTAAAAATGTTGTGTATTTTATACGGAGTGTATGTATTAATATTTGTAATAACAGTGGTTCTATTATATAGTAATTGGCTTCCTTCAAAATTGGATTTTTTAAGGGAGTTGATGATAATATAGTTCCCTTTTTGAGCCAAATTGGTTGGACAAATAATGAACATAGTTCTCCAAGTAAAATTATTGATTTTGAAGAAATATTTGTATTAATTGATAC
Source organism: Eubacteriales bacterium (assembly GCA_045658315.1). Lineage (GTDB taxonomy): Bacteria > Bacillota > Clostridia > Oscillospirales > CAG-272 > RGIG1995. The sequence goes on along the minus strand of JAZOUV010000038.1, from coordinate 23 downwards.
AGACGGTGGTAATTCTTTAGTTC
>JAZOUV010000037.1:0-40880 GCA_045658315.1 Eubacteriales bacterium | reverse complement strand
ACGGACAACTCCTCTAAGTTGTCCGTGTTTTTTGGATTTATTAAAAGCAATAATCCAACAGCATTACTTTTGACTAAAAGTAAACGCTGTTGGATTATTTTTTATATTTCATTTACCCTTATTATTCCCACGCTTATGTCATCGCTTCGGCTGCTGTTTTCCACTGCGTTGTACAGTATCTTATCTGCCATCTTCTGCAAATCGTCCTCCCACGAATATGTCAGAATATTGCTCACTCTTACCGTATCTTCGGTCGACTGTCCCACGCCGTCGCTTACCATAACGATAACGTCCCCGCTTTCAAGTTCAAATTTCACCTCCTCGGCATTTATTTCCTTTGTTATTCCCACAGGCATAGTGTTTGACGCTATTCTGAAAAGCTTGTCCCCCCTCAAAACGTATGAAGCAACCGCACCGCTTTTTATAAAGCTTGCATATCCGTTCAACAGGTCTATTTCAAGCAGGTCAACGGTTGAAAAACACTCCGTATTCTTACTTCTTATAAAATTATTGAGCATTTCCATTGCAACCGGCTTACTGTTTCCCGCCGCAAGCATTTTCTTCAAGAATATTCCACATAACCTTGAGGTCAATGCCGCCTCACGACCGCTTCCCATTCCGTCGCTTATAAGCGAATAAAAATAGTCGTTCCCGTTTTCAAACATACAAACAAGATCGCCGCACATCTTTTCATTTTCCTTTGTATTTGACGCAGCGGCACAGTCAACGGTAAATCTTCTCGCCGACTCAAGCGTCATTGTTACGTAATCGCCCTCCACCTCAAAAGCCGGTGTGTCAAATTTTACCTCGCATACATTTTCAAAGCACCGCTTTATCTCGCTTGCCGGCATCTTCATGCTCCCCATCTCCACGCCGCTTGCAATAACAGTCAGCTTCCTCTTGCCGTAAACACATATATTTCGTGCAAAAAACTTCATATACTTTGCCGCCTCGGAAAGTTTCTTCATTAATGCTTCACTGGGAAGAAACTCGTTGCAGTTTGCCTTTACCTCCGCAGAAAGCAGGTGTCCTATGGACTCATAGTCCATAGCAAAAACTTCCGTCCTGTTCTGCCTTATCAGTTTTTCCAACATTTCACCGTGGCTATCGTTTATCTTCTCAAGTATTTTGCTCATATTACGGCATCGGTCTTTCATATAGTCATCCACGTCTGCCGACTCAACGTAACCCTTGTCATGCAGAGCCTTAGCTATCTTTGAGAAGACATCCTGTGTAGATGAATACTCCCGCTCCCAACAAATATTCCTGTAAAAACACTTGGGGCAATACAGATCACACACACCGTCACATATCTGCCGTGTATCAATAAGTCCCGGTCTTCTCGTTCTGTCGCTCAATGTATAAAACACCTTTGACAAATCGCTAAAAGCCTCTGACAAATCTGCAAATCTTTTTTCCGTATCTCTTTGTCTTTTTTCGGCAAGCATTGCCGATATATCCGCATCATCGGTCGGATTTAACCCCTCGCTGTATATTTTCAGTCTCGGCAACCACCCAAAATGAGCAAACGGATAAAAAAGTATGCAGGCACACAAAAGCTCGGGAGCATACCATGTCAAGCTGTTCCACCCTTCGACATATATTGAGCAAACAATACCGATAAAACAGGAAACCGAAACCGCCGCAGAAACACCAAGCCGCCACAAAGCTCCCGCTGCCATTCCGACTATGGCAAACACCGGCGACAGAGCAGTATTACACATCATTCCAAACACAAGCCCATAAATTCCGCCACGCAAAGCACCTGCATTTTTGGATATATACAGAGTTATTATTGCCGTTGCCGTCAGACACAGACCAAAGCCGTAAACATATATATCCTTTATTGCAAGTAAAACCGAACAGAGAATTGAAAGCAGTCCTATTTCACGTTTTATACTGTATTTATACTTCTCATTAAACAAAAATTCATAAAGATATATAAGAACAGGAACCGTTGCAACCTCAAACAATCCGCCGAACAAATCGTAATATAAAAAACCAAACGATGCCGCCCGATATACGCTTATAAGCAGAGAAGCGCTGAAACCCTCGATTAACCTGTATCCTACACTTTCTCCGTACAACTCGAACCCATGTTCTTCACGCCCGAAAGTTCGATATACCAATACTCTCGCCAAGTACAGTGCCGTATATATAAGAAACAACGGTATTGCAAGGCCTGTTTTTTCCGTTGCCGCCGATATGGCAAGTCCTATGTAAACAAATCCAACGTATTTCTTTGCCGAGCAAAGATAAGCAGTTCCCAACGGTATTGCCGAATATGCCAACGCCATCGACCCAAACAAATGTCCGAGAATAACATTTCCCAACATAAACCCTGCCTTTTTTATAAGCTCGGGCAGTCTCTCTATTATCTCGTCTTTCGTTTTTGGCAAATTCTCGAAATACATCCCCATATATTCCCCAAAAAGCTGTTTTATGCTTTTTTTCGTTCCACTCTTTTTGCCGTCCATTATTTTTCCTCCATATTTTAGTAAATGCATTTTACATCAATGTTAAAAAATAGTTTGTCGCCCTGTGTATAGCGTATATTATTTTATTTTGACGGGTAAGATAAGAAAAAGAAATATTGGATTATTTCCCGAATATTTCGTGTTGCTTTTGGGGTAATTGCCTTGCCTGCGGTCAAATATTGGCATACGGTTTTATAAAAACATTTTGCCTGTGTGAGTAATATTATGTTATTGAAGGACATAATATTTTTGCCGCATTTTCTGCGGACTGTAAAAATTATGTTTTTTTATCTGCACGTGATTAATACAACATGTGGCAGGGCAAAACTATTTTTGCAAAGAAGTAATTAAAAAAATGGAGTGTGAATCGATCTTGACGGTAAAACGAGGAGATATCTATTACGCAGACTTAAGCCCCGTTGTGGGCAGCGAGCAGGGCGGTCTCCGTCCCGTTCTTATTATCCAAAACGATGTGGGTAACAAATACAGTCCGACGGTTATTGCCGCCGCAATTACAAGTAAGCTCAGCAAATCAAAAATGCCCACTCACATAGATGTATATGCGGATAAGTTTGGACTTGCTAAGGATTCCGTTATACTACTCGAGCAAATACGTACTATAGATAAAAAAAGACTGAAAGAAAAAATGGGACATCTTGATACAAATATTATGGAACAGGTAAACACCGCATTATCGGTATCATTCGGGTTAAGCACACAAGGTACGACACCCGATGTTACAGTCGGTGTAACGACGGGGACTATAGGCTGACGCCTATAGTCTCTTGTATTTATATTTTCATAAAATAAACATCACCTCTTATACATTATACAAACACTTAAGACAAGGAAGATTCCAAAGAGGTCTCCTCTTTGGTTACTTTCTTTACGGAAAGAAAGTAACGAAGAGAATTCTAAAAGAATGTAATTTTTTAAGATACATTTGTTTAGAATATTCTATCAAATAGGACAGAGCTATTGTTCTAAAAGAATTCTAACTTTTTTCTTTTTTTCATACTTTCTTGGTGCCAAGAAAGTATTGCAAAGAAGGCACAAAGGGAAGGAGCGTTTCGATTCGCTCCTTCCCCTTGACCCCTTCCTCACAAACGACCAAAGGTGTTCCCCCTTTGGAATCTTCCTTGGTTTGTGCATACTTATAATGACAACATAGAGGTGAAGTGCTATTTATATATAGGTATTTTTTGAAAATACTATCAAAGGTATTCCGCCTTTGGAATCTTCCTCATCTTAATTGTTTGTGCAGTGTATAGAGGTGAGGTTTTATTTATAAGATATCCCTTGTATTTTGCTGTAGTTTAGGATAAAATATTATTACACTATTATTTTCGGAGTATTTATAATATGAAAACAAAAAATCCGTTTGAAAATTCCGACACAAACAAACGATACTATACATACGATTGTTACCTGAAACGCCGTTTTGGAAAAAAATGCGTCAAAATTGCCCTTGACGGCGGCTTCACCTGCCCCAATATCGACGGTACTATCTCTCACGGCGGCTGTATCTTCTGCTCCGAAAAGGGAAGCGGAGACCACACCCCGCCTTGCAATATCCCGCTTACCGAACAGTTTGAATTAGGTAAAAAAATTATCGAAAACAAGTGGAATGATGTTTTCTATATCCCATATTTTCAAGCACACACCAATACTTATGCACCCTTAGATATACTAAAGCAAAAATTTGAACAGGCATTGGTTTTGCCCGACACGGTAGGACTCAGCATATCCACCCGCCCCGATTGCCTTGAAGATAATGTAGTAGACTATCTTGCCGAGCTTTCTCAAAAAACCTATCTTACCGTTGAGCTTGGACTTCAATCGGCAAACGATAAAACCCTCTCCCTCATTAACAGAGGGCATAATTATGCTACGTTTGCAGAGGGATTCAACAAACTTAAATCAAAAGGCATTAACGTCTGTATACATATAATAAACGGACTGCCCGGAGAGACATATAGCGATATGATGCACACGGCTCATTGTATTGCCCAGCTTCATCCCCATGCACTAAAAATTCATTTGCTCTATATACTGAAAAACACCCCTTTAGCCGTTATGTACGAAAAAGGAGAGTTTGACGTGCTCACACGCGATGAATACGTTAAATTAGTCTGCGACCAGCTTGAAATATTACCGAAAGATATAGTGATTGAACGCGTTACCGGAGACGGTGTCAAGCACGACCTTATCGCACCTATCTGGAGTATCAAAAAAACTATCGTAACCAACGAAATTGATAAGGAATTAGTAAAAAGAGGAACTTTTCAAGGTTTTTTGTGCTAATTACCTAAAACTTCCATTTATATTTTTACAAATACGCACCCATTAACTTTTTAAAGAGTACTTGAATCCCGCTTCATTTTGGTGTATAATAAATAAAGAATTCAAATCTTTTGCGATTTATTTGTATATTTTTCATAACCACTGCTATATAACAGAGGTTATAAAATGAATAAAGGAGATACTCATTATGGGAAAAGTTCAGACACAAGACATCAGAAACATTGTATTACTCGGTCACGGCGGTTGCGGTAAGACATCAATCGCTGAGGCTGCATTATATTTAACAAAAGCAACCGACAGACTTGGAAAGCCTTCAGACGGCAATACCGTATGCGACTATGACCACGAAGAAATAAAAAGAGGTTTCTCACTTTCGGCAGCTATGGCTCCGGTTATGTGGAACGATACGAAAATTAACTTTATAGACACCCCCGGATATCTTGATTTCGAGGGTGAAGTTGTTCAGGCGATAAGAGTTGCTGACAGTGCACTTATCTCGGTAGACGCAAAATCAGGCGTTGAAGTAGGTACAAAACTCGCTTGGGACAATGCTACGGAAGCGGGAATCCCAAAGGCGTTCTTCATAAATAAGTTTGACGACAAAGAAGCTAATTTCGACAACGTATTCAATCAGTTGAAAGAAACATTCGGCAACTTGGTTTGCCCTCTAATAATACCTGTTGAAACAAACTCTAACCGCTTTGTTCATTTGGCTACAATGAAAGAACTCATTTATGCCCCCGACGGTACGTTTACCGAGAGCGATATATCTGCAGAAGACAGAGCTGTTGCTGAAAAATATCACGAAGCTCTTATGGAATCGATAGCCGAAACAAGCGATGAGCTTATGGAAAAATATTTTGCGGGCGAAGAAATTTCAAAAGCAGAAGCTCTTGAAGCTATTAAAAACGGACTTCTTTCAGGAACGATTGCCCCAATTATTTGCGGAAGTGCAGTTAAACTTTGGGGTATAGCATCATTGCTCAACGTATCCCTTGCATCTTTCCCCGCATTTACAAACCACGAATATGAAAGGGTTATTGAAAACGGCGAAGAGTCTCAGGTTGAAATTGACGTTGACGGCACAACAAGCATCTTCGTATTTAAAACGGTTTCCGACCCCTTCGTTGGTAAGATGTCTTTCTTTAAAGTTATGAACGGTGAGTTACGCCGCGATATGACTCTTAAAAATCTCCGCACCGAAGGAACTGAAAAGTTTGCTCACTTCTATGTTATGAAAGGCAAGAAGCAAACTGAAGTTGACACACTCTGTTGCGGTGACATCGGTATGATTCCCAAGCTTTCGGGAACAGAAACAAACGATACACTTTCTGTAGGCAACGTCCTTCCTTACGCTCCCACAGTATATCCCGAATCCGTATTTACTATGGCCTTCTCGCCCAAGGCTAAAGGCGATGAAGATAAGATTTCACAAGGGTTAAACAGACTTCTCGAAGAAGATAATACCCTTAAATACGAAAACAATACCGAAGTTAAGCAGATACTTATCTCGGGTCTCGGTGATATTCACCTTGATGTAGTTATTTCAAAGCTTAAATCCAGATACAACACAGAAGTTGAAATGTCTAAGCCCAAGATTGCTTACAGAGAAACCATTAAGAAAAAGGTTCAAGTTGAAGGTAAACACAAAAAGCAGTCGGGCGGAAGCGGTCAGTACGGACACGTTAAGATTACCTTTGCTCCCGGTGAAGACCTCGGTCTTACATTTACACAGAGCGTTGTAGGCGGTAATGTTCCTAAGAACTACTATCCCGCAGTTGAAAAGGGCTTGCTTGAAGCTATGCAAAAGGGTGTTCTTGCAGGCTTCCCCGTAGTTAATCTTGCGGCTGACCTGTTTGACGGTTCATACCACCCCGTTGACTCCAACGAAATTTCGTTCAAGCTCGCAGCTATTCTTGCATACAAAGCAGGTCTCGCACAAGCGGCTCCCATTATTCTGGAACCTGTAGGTCTTCTCAAGGTTAAAATTCCCACCGATATGATGGGTGACGTTATCGGCGATATCAACAAGAGAAGAGGTAGAATTCTCGGTATGAACGCTGATGAATCCAAGAAGGGTTATTCTATAATCGAAGCTGAAGTGCCTAAGTCCGAAATGCTTGATTATGCAATTATTATGCGTGCTATTTCGGGCGGTCTCGGAAGATATACCTTTGAATTTATCCGCTATGAAGAAGTGCCCGGTATGGTTTCACAAAAGATTATCGAAGCGGCTCAAAAAGCTGAATAATATCGTAATTACACAACGGTGTGAGCATAAGACTATGTCCTATGCTCACACTTGTTTTATTTTCCTGCGTTCATACTATATTCATATATATTATGTAGAATATAATGTGTTTTTTATAGAGGAGTTAAGTATATGTTAAAACGTTTCTTAGTTTACTACAAACCCCATAAAAAAATATTTCTTTTAGATATGGCGGCATCTCTTTTGGTATCGTTAGTGGGTATTATATATCCTATGGTTACCAGAACAATGCTCAACGATTTGATACCGAATAAGAACTACCGAATGATTATCTTTTTCGGTGTATCGTTGTTTTTTCTTTACGCAGTAAGAATGGGGCTGAATTACTTTATTCAGTATCAAGGACATATTATGGGTGTTAGAATGCAAGCTCAGATGAGAAGTGAGCTTTTTACACACCTGCAGAAGCTTCCGTTTTCTTTCTACGATAACCACGAGACAGGCAAGATTATGACACGTATGACGAGCGATCTTAACGATGTCAGCGAGCTTGCACATCACGGTCCTGAGAACATTATTATTTCTACCGTTTCGGTAGTTATCTCCTTTGCATATCTAATATCTATCAACGTATGGCTTGCACTTATAATATTTTTATGCGTTCCGTTGCTTGTTATAGTATCAATTAAAACGAGAGAGAAAATGCGTAACGCTTTTATGGAGAGCAGACAAGCTGTAGGTGTCATAAATGCATCTGTAGAAAGTTCGGTTTCGGGTATTCGCATTACTAAAGCGTTTACAAATGCCGAAAAGGAAAAAGAAAAGTTTGAAGAGGGCAACTATCAATTCCAAGAAGCAAGACGTAAAGCCTATAAGGCGATGGGTGAATTTCACTCTATGACCACCTTTGTTACGGATATATTTAATGTTGCCATACTTATTGCGGGCGGTCTGTTTATGTATAACAATCAAATAAACTTTGCCGATTATTCCGCATTCGTCGTATCTATCAACCTATTCCTTAACCCGGTCAACACACTTATAAGATTTATGGAACAGTATCAGAACGGCGTAACCGGTTTTGAACGCTTCCTTGAAATAATAGATACAAAACCCGAAGAGCAGTCGGCAGAGGCTAAAAATATTGACAAGCTTGAAGGACATATAGAGTTTAAAAATGTTTCTTACGGCTACAACACCGAAAAGGAAGTTCTTAACCACATTAATTTAAAAATCGAAAAGGGTAAAACTTTTGCACTTGTCGGGCCAAGTGGCGGGGGGAAGACAACTATCTGCCACCTTATTCCGAATTTCTACAACGTGGAAGATGGAGAAATACTGGTTGACGGTATAAATATAAAAGATATTACCTTTGAATCGCTCAGAAGAAATATAGGTATTGTTCAGCAAGACATATATCTCTTCAATGCAAGTATGCGTGATAACATTTTGTACGGTAGACTTGATGCAACCGAAGAAGAGGTTATTGAAGCTGCAAAGAGGGCAAATATCCACGATTATATTATGAGTCTCGAAGAGGGCTACGATACGGTTGTAGGCGAACGCGGAGTAAGACTGTCGGGCGGTCAGAAGCAAAGACTTTGTATTGCCCGCGTATTTCTCAAAAATCCGCCGATACTTATACTTGACGAGGCGACGAGTGCTTTGGACAACACTACCGAAATACTTATCCAGCAGGCTATTGACGAGCTTTGCAAGGGAAGAACTACCATTGTTGTTGCTCACAGACTTTCCACAATAAAAAATGCCGATGAAATAGCGGTTATTTCCGAGGGCAAAATTGTGGAGCAAGGCGACCATAATACGCTTATAAATAATAACGGTATTTATTCTGACCTATACAAACTGCAGTTCAGACAGAATGCCTAAAAAAGAAAGAGTTTACTGAAATGAGTACAATATCCGCAATATCTACCCCCTTCGGTAAGGGCGGTATAGCTGTTATAAGACTGTCAGGCGACGGTGCTGTTAGTATTTTAAATAGGGTATTTAAGCCCACAGGAAATAAGGCTTTGGAAGACTATTCTCCAAACACGCTGATATATGGCAATATCTATAAAGAAGATAAGCTTATTGACAGAGGAATGGCTGTTTATTTTAAAGCTCCCAAGTCATATACGGGCGAGGACTCCGCAGAAATACATTGCCACGGCGGTATATTGCTGTCGCAAATGGTACTTGAAGCAACATTTTTGGCAGGAGCAGTCCCCGCAGCCCCCGGAGAATTTACGCAGAGATCTTTTCTGTCGGGCAAAATGGGACTTTCTCAGGCTGAATCGGTAATTGACCTTATTGATGCTCAAAGTGAATCTAAAGTGGCTTTAGCCGCCTCTCAGGCTGACGGGCGGCTATCGAAAAGAGTAAACAATATATATTCGGAGCTTATGACGATAGTAAGCAGTATTTATGCATATATCGACTATCCTGACGAGGACTTGACCGATATATCTGTCAGTGATATGAAATCGGGGTTACTTGACATAAGAAAAAGCCTTGATGATTTGAAAAAAACCTATAAAACGGGCAGGGCAGTATGCGAGGGACTGAACACGGTTATAGCAGGTAAACCGAACACGGGCAAATCTTCGCTTCTTAATATGCTTTTGGGTGAAGATAGGGCTATTGTTACCCCTATTGCGGGTACTACCCGTGATACAGTTGAAGAAACGGTATCGGCAGGGCGTGTTTTGCTTCGTCTTTGCGACACGGCGGGTATTCATACCGCTAACGACGAGGTTGAAGAGATAGGTGTTAAGAGAGCTATAGCCAAGGTTGAATCCGCAGAGCTTGTTTTGGCTGTCTTTGACGGCTCTTGTGAGCTTGATGACGAGGATATAGAGGTTATAAAACAACTGAAAGCATTAAAGAATAAGACGATTATCGTAGTGCTAAATAAAAATGACGTTGGAACGAAGCTTGACAAAAAACAGTTTAACGATATAACACCGTACGTTGTGGGCATTTCTGCAAAAGAAAATAACGGAAAGACAGAACTTGTGGGGCTTATTGAGCAGATATACATCGACGGTGAAATTGAATATTCGTCTGCGTGTGTTGTAACTAACGCTCGTCAGTTTGCATCTGTGGTAAATTCCGTAACTCATATTGATAACGCACTTTCCGCTTTAAACGAAGGCTTTACTCAAGATATAGCGGGAATGGAGCTTGAACTTGCCTTGTCCGAGCTTGGCAACCTCGACGGACGAAAAGTTACCGAAGACGTTGTACACAATATATTCGGCAGATTTTGTGTAGGAAAATAACAAAACAAAAAATCCTCTGACGAGGATTTTTTTATTTATTATATCTTTCATAATAAAACAAATACTGCTGTATCATACCGGCATACGCACCGAGGTTAGTTAAATCAAGTCCTTCGGGGTAATATTTTTCAAGGACTCTTTTTACCCAAACGTCAACAGGAAAAGCATCGGTCTTATTGAATCCGAACAGCAATGCACACGACGCAACTTTAAGCCCCACGCCCTTTATCTGCATAAGATATTCCAAGGCATCACCTGTTGTCATTTTGTCAACAAGTGCAAGGTCAATTTCTCCTTTTACAACCTTCTCAGCCGCATCGTAAATATACTTGGCTCTGAATCCCGTTTTCAGCTCAAATATCTTGTCAACTCCAGCGTTATAAAGAGCCTCTGCTGTGGGAAAAGCGTAGTGTGTTTCGTCAATTTTTTCGCCAAACTTGCGGCTCATATTCTCAATTATTTTCTTAATTCTCGGAATATTGTTGTTTTGCGAAATAATAAACGAGCAGAGAGCTTCCCAGCCGTCTTGACGTAATATACGTATACCGCTTCCGTATTCAATCGCCTTTTTTATTGTCTCGTCGCCGCCTAACCTTGTTATAATATCTCTGTCAACCGCCGAGTAATCCTCGTCAAGAGCAAGGTAACGGCAAAAGCTTTTGTCAAACTCCGCCTTTGTTATACCGATTATTTTAACTTTATCAATACTTTCCTGCTCAAAACGGAGTACCTTTCCAAAGGCAACACCCTCGATCCCGTTATCAATGGGGTCAAAGCGAAAACATTGACCGCAGTCAAATATCTTGCTTATTGAAAAACGGTCGACTCCCACTATTTCTATATAATTTTCTTTCTCTGTTACGCTAAACATTTATAAATCCTTTTTATAAAAACTATTGTGTATTCATTCGTTAAATGATATAATGGTATAAACAATATTAAAGGGGAATTTCTCTTATGGAAAAAATATATACTATACCCGTCAACGAAGCATTTGATGCATGTATGGAAGATAAAACCAAAGGCTGTCCTTTCTGCGAAATGTACAGAAAAGTGCAGGAAAATGAGCTTGACCTTATTCTCGGTGCATCTATGATGGAGCCCGACGTGCGTATCAAAACAAACGAAATGGGCTTCTGCGATAATCACTTTTCTATGATGATGAAACGCAAAAACAGACTCGGTCTTGCTCTTATGCTCGAAAGCCACTTAGCTCACGTAGCAAAAGAATCAAAAGGCTTCGGGGCTATGAAGAAGGTCGAAAAGATTAACGACAGTTGTTACATCTGCTCACGTATCGACTACCATATCGAGCGAATGTTTGAAACTGCCGCTTGGCTTTATGATACCGACAGAGCATTTGAAGAAAAAATCAAGAATCAATCATATTTTTGCTTAAATCACTACCATAAGTTTTTGACAGCGGGTAAAAATGAACTTAACAGAAAGAAATATGCTGACTTTGAACGACTCGTTTCAAAAATAAACGAAACATATCTTACAGAACTCAGTGCAGACGTAAGCTGGTTCTGCAAAAAGTTTGACTACCGTTATGACGAAGAGCCTTGGGGTAACGCGAAGAACGCTCCCGAAAGAGCTATTAAGTTCTTGACAGGCAGTTTGACAGAAACTGAATAATTACAAAAGCCCTTTTGGGCTTTTTTTAAAGGATAGAAAGGTCAGGGCGGTGCCCTGAAACCTGACAAAAGGCCGCTTTTTGAAAAAAGCGCCTCTTGACTCCACCAAAAACTTTGAAAAGGGGCATCAAGGCACTGTCCCCTACCAAATACATCAACATTGTTCGCACAGACCAAGCTAGGCAAGTTCTTTGCCAAGCCTTCTGCGAAAGAAAGCGGCTTTCTTTCCTTAAAAGAAAGTAGGTTCTATCTTTATTGTCTGGAGCGATTCCATAGCCTCTTTTTCAAGAGCTTCTATATCAATTTTCGCCTCTTGCTCAAGGACACGTGCAATTTCGGGGCGTGTCTTGGGGTGTTTGGGAGTAAATACCGTACAACAATCTTCATAGGGAAGTATTGAAGTTTCAAAAGTATTTATCTTTCTTGAAGTGGTGATAATCTCTTCTTTATCCATACCTATGCAAGGTCTGAATACGGGCATATTCACAACGGAATCGGTAACATTCAACGCATCTAACGTCTGACTTGCAACCTGTCCTAAGCTTTCGCCTGTTATAAGGGCACGGCATTTGTTTCTGTTTGCAACCTTTTCTGCAAGACGCATCATAAAACGACGGAGCAACAGAGTAAAATATTCCTCGTCGCAAAGTCTTCTGAGTTCTTCCTGTATATGTGTAAGAGATATAACGTGCACATAGATATTACCCGAATATACCGATACGAGTCTTGCAAGCTGCAGTACCCTTTCCTTTGCTCTCTCGCTCGTATAAGGAAAACTTTCAAAGTGAACGGCGTCAAGATTAAGCCCCCTCTTCGCCATCATATAACCTGCAACGGGACTGTCTATACCACCCGAAAGCAAAAGCATAGCCTTACCGTTGGAGCCTACGGGCATACCGCCCGCACCCTTAAACGCCCCTGCATGAACGTACGCATTGGTCTCGCGAAGCTCTATTCTGACGGTTATTTCGGGGTTGTCCATACTAACTTTAAGCCTCGGCATAACTTCAAGTACAGCTCCGCCTACCTCTGCCGCTATCTGCGGAGAAGTCAAGGGGAATTTCTTATCGGAGCGCCTTGCTTCCGCCTTAAAGCTGTTTTTACCTTCAAGATATTGTGGCAGATATTCTGCCGCCTTTTTCTTTATATCTTCAATATTCTTTTCGCAAACAACGGCTCGGCTTACAGAAACAAAGCCAAATACCTTCAAAGCCGCCTCAAAAGCACCGTCTATATCGGCAAAATCGTCCATAGGCTCAACGTAAGTTGTTGACTGTGATGCGGATATTTTAAAATTACCGTAAGGCTTGATACACTCTTTTAGTCTCTTTGCCAAAAGGTCCTCAAACCACTTTCTGTTAAGTCCCTTTAATACAAGTTCGCCCTGTTTACACAAAAGTATCTCTTTCATTTTTCATTTTCCTTTTTAGTTATAATGTCCTATTGATTTTACACCAAACGGCCGCTTATGTCAAGAAGATAAAATCTTCCGTATAAACAAAACGGGCGACCAAATAGTCGCTCCTACGCTACAACAATAATAACGCACAAACCCATTATTCAAGTTTTCTTGTCTACTTTTTGGGAAAAGCCCTCTCAGTCGCCTTTCGGCGGCAGCTACCCCAAAGTCGGAGCCTTTAAGTTCGCACAAACCCAATATTTAAGTTCTTTGCCAAGCCTTCTCCGAAAGAAAGCGGCGGAAAAGAAAGTAGGGCGACCTTTTAGTCGCCCTTAAGTTTTCTATTATTTATTTTTTTGCTTAACTCTGTCTTCAAGGCAAATAACGATTTTTCTGTTATCGTCAGAACCGATAGAATATGTTGACACACCCTCGATATCCTGAATTTCGGAATGAATAATTCTTCTTTCGTAAGGATTCATAGGTTCAAGAGTCATATTTCTGCCATTTCTACGAACTCTTGCAGCCATTCTTCTTGCAAGTGTTCTGAGTGTTTCTTCTCTCTTTGCTCTATAGTTTTCAATATCTACGGTAATCTTTGAGTAATTGTCTTTACTCTCGTCTCCTTTGTTTGCTGTAAGGTTTGCAAGGTACTGTACAGCATCAAGAGTCTCGCCGTGATGGCCGATAAGCATACCTGCCGCCTCGCCCTCAAGAGTAATCTTAACGTCTTTACCGTTTACAACGTCGGCCTTAACCTCAACGTCAAGCTCCATATTCTTTACGAGAGTAGTAACAAAGTCAACAGCCTTCATACCTGCGTTCATTTCACAGTATACTCTAACCTTAGCGGGAGTCTCACCGAAGCCGAGAAATCCCTTTTTTGCGTTTTCTATAACTTCATACTGTGCTTTTTCAGCAACAACGTTAAGCTCCTTTAAGCCCTTTTCTATAGCCTCTTCAACAGTCTTTCCGTAAACTATAACTTCACGTATCATCTGTTTAATTCTCCTTTTTATAAAGTGTCTTTAACACTCGATTATTCGTCTTTCTTTTTTGTGTCATCTTCTTGTATCTCAGACACTTCAATCATTCCCGCAAGACCGTTTTTGGGTGCCTCGGTCTTTTTCTTCTTTTCGGGTTCGGGAGCAATATAGTCCTCTTCGTCAATTCTGTGAAGTGAACGTACTTTCTTCTTTTCGCCTGTGTCGCCCGATGTCTTCTTACCCTTTGACTTGCCGTTCATTTCTCTTTCGGCTTTCTTATAATCTTCTTCGGTAAATTTAGGCAAGGGCATTACTTTAGCCAAAATTATCTGCTGAACAGTACCGAAAATGTTATTGAACATCCAGTAAATGCCGATAACCGCAGGAACGATAAACGTAATGTAAACGCTCATCAAAGGCATCATCCAGTCCATCATTTTTGCGGAACAGCCGGCAGCGGGATCGTTCTGTACGCCTTCATTAGCATTGTACATAAACTTCTTGTTTATCTTCATAGATAAAAAGCTTATTACAAATGTCAAAGCGGGAACCAACCACAAAATAGTTATTGTTTTAATGTCGGGAATTTCAGCAAGGTTGAGACCAAAAACATTGAAGTTCGGAAGCTCTTCTGCCGACTTAACGTACTCACCTATAGTTGAGCTGAATTCGCTGAAATTATTCTTAATAACGTCAACGAGCTGAATCTGAGACATAGACTTTATAGCCCTTTCAACGTTCTCTCCCTCAGCCAATGTCTTCGTTACTATCTCTTTGAGAACATCGCTCTCGGTTATTGCCTTTACAACGTCCTTTGGAATACGGCAAAGAAATTCCAAGGGTCTGATAATTACCTGATAAAGACCGAGCAATATGGGAAGCTGAATGAGGAGAGGCAAACATCCGCCTGCTGGATTATAATTCTCTCTCGTATATAGATCCATTATCTCATTCTGCATCTTCTGCTGAGTAGGCTGATCGTTTCTTCCCTTATACTTATTTCTTATCGCCATTTCCTTGGGACGAAGATTTGCCTGTTTAATGGAATTTTTCTGCTGCTTTATGCTCAGAGGCAGCATTGCAATCTTTACTACAATTGCAAACAAAATAAGTCCTATGAGGTAATTCTTTCCGCCGATTATATAACAAAACTCAACCACATAGGAAAATAATCTAAGAATTGCGTCTATCAAAGCTTTTCTCCTTCTTTTCTGGTTACATAAATCTTACTTTTTCTTTTTTTGGGGAACTGGATCGTAGCCTCCGCGGCAAAAAGGGTTACATCTGAGTATTCTCCAAATTGCAAGAATACTTCCCTTGAAAAATCCGTGAATTTCCAATGCCTCGATTGCATACTGTGAGCACGTAGGATAAAATCTGCACGAGGGCTTACTTTTCAGAGGCGAGATATATTTTTGATAGAGTCTGATCAAAAAAATAAAAATCCGTTTCATATCATTTCCAACTTCTTAAAAGCAAATACCATATCTTTTTCAAGGTCCGTTGATTTAGCTTTTACCGCAGTATCCCTTGCAACGAGTACAATAAGATTTCCCTTTTTGATACCGTATTTTCTGTCGGTCAAACGGTATGCTTCTCTTATAATCCTCTTTACACGCGATCTGGTAACAGCTCCCCCGATTTTTTTGGTAACGGTAAGTCCAATTCGGTTAATAAACATCTTTTTCGGATTTTCTTTTTTGAGTTTTCCGGCGTGTCTGTCAGGTAAAACATAGATAACAACGTGTTTCGTTGCTATCTTTTTACCCTTTCTGTACGCCTTGTTATACAAGTGGTTTTCGCTTATCGCTCTATATTTCATAAATATAAAACCTCCCTTGTATATTTCTTCTTTTTGGTAAAACAAAAACCCCCGAGAGTATCGGCGGTTTTGTAACTGACATGCGATGTAAAAAACGTCTATGCCATTAATATGTGAGCCGTTTTCTGCCTTTTGCGCGTCTTCTCTTCAACACATTTCTGCCGTCGGCTGTTCTCATTCTTTTTCTGAAGCCATGTTCCTTTTTGCGCTGGCGTTTCTTAGGCTGATACGTTCTGATCATCGTACGCACCTCCTTCAACTTCTAAAAATACTCAACGGTAATCCTTATTATTACATAAATTAGGCTTCTTGTCAAGTGTTTTTTTAATATTCTCTTCTATATTAAGGAAAATTATTTTATTTATTCTTCAAAATTTACCCAAATTGCCTTGCATTATATATATATATATGCTATAATACTTTATATATATATGCAAATTCATCGTTTTTCATATATTTTTATTTTTTTTCGGAAAGGAATAGCTTTTTATGCAGTTTTTAGACGACCTTTGGGCAAATGTTGTTAAAAATATGAGACAAACCTATGCCGAAGGCTTTATTGAGCTTTGGTTCAACGATTTGAAGCTTGAGGTCTTGAATGACACCGATGCAGTTTTAGTCAACAGCAGTGATCTCAAGTGCAAGATCTTAAATGATAAACACCTACCCACCATAAAACAATACCTTGAAGAGCTTCTCGGTTATCCCGTCAATGTTACCATTCTTTCAAGACAGAACGGTGATCCTGATCTTACGCCGTACATTGAGGGAAAAAATACTGAGAAACCCGAAAAGATGACTGAAACAATCTCAACAGTTTCCGAGCTTGCTTTTGATGAAAGCGACACGGAAGATGTTTCTTTTGAACAGGCGAGCAATATTTTTCCGCCCTATCATACTCAATACACCTTTGATAATTTTATCGTGGGTAACTCTAATAAGTTTGCCTACGAAGCTTGTATTGCAGTATGTAACAATCCTGCAACCCATTTTAATCCTTTGTTTATCTACGGTCAAAGCGGTCTTGGTAAAACGCATTTGCTTTATGCGATAAACAATCAAATACTCAGCAAAAACCCCAAAGCGAGTATTGTATACGTTAAGGGTGAAGATTTTGCAAGCCAGCTTATCGAAAACATAAGCAAAAAATCCAATGTAACTTTTAGAGAAAAATTTAAAAATAAATTCAGAAAAACCGATTTTCTTCTTATAGACGATATTCATTTTATCGCGGGCAAAGAGGCAACACAGGAAGAGATATTCCATACCTTTAACGCACTTTACGATGCGGGCAAGCAGATCATAATGACCAGTGACCGTCCGCCGAAAGAAATCAAGACCCTCGAAGACAGACTCCGCACTCGTTTTGAAGACGGACTTATAGTTGACATTCAGCCACCGGATTACGAACTGAGAACGGCTATAATTAAAGATAAAGCAAAAAAATTGGGTGTTACATTTCCACCCGATGTATTAAATTATATGTCGGAAAATCTGAGAAATAATATACGTCAAATAGAGGGTGCGGTTAAAACCCTTGCGGCTCACTCATTTTTAAAAGGCTCGAATCTTGATCTTGACCTTGCAAAAGAATGTATCTCGGTTATCGTTTCAAATAACGAACCGGTAGACGTTACGATTGAAAGGATTTTTGAAAAGGTTTCAAAGAAATACAATATTCCGGAAAACGATTTAAAAGGCTCAAAAAGAAATCAAGAGGTAGCAAATGCAAGACATATCTGTATCTACATTATAAAAAATATGACAGAACTGTCTTTGAAGAAAATTGGCAATATCTTTTCAAGAGACCATTCGACGATTAAATCGTCTTTGAATAAGATTGAGACCGATATTAAAGAAAACTCGGTACTTGAAATTGAGATAAACGAGCTTATGGACGAAATAAGAAAAAAATGATGTCTCCCTATATTTTCCACAGGTGTTGAAAATGGTGTGGAAAACTTTTTGGTTTAAAATAACTACTGTTTGTGCAGTTATTTTAACCTATCCTGCAGAGTTTTCCACAGCAAAGTTTTCCAAGTAAAAGTTGTTGATAAAAGATGGAAAAAACGTTAAAAATTTAGGGTGTTGAAATCCACAGAAATTTCCACTAACTACTAACAGCTTATCAACAGGGAGAAATAGGTAAATTTTTTCCAAATAATGAGGCTTATTTAATTTTCCCACATTATCAACAACATCTACTACAGCTATTACTACTACAATATTTATAACATATATATTATGCATCAGCTTCTCGAATTTTAAAGAAGAAATAGAGAAGTAGGATTGTTCAAAATTATTTATTTTAGTTCGTAAACAGATATTTAAAAACGGGGCATCGGGGACGTCGCCCCCTACAAATAATTAATATTGTTTGCACAGACCAAGAGAGACACGTTCTTTGCTAAGTTTTCTCTGAAAGAAAGAGTTGCCTACTTTCTTTTGAAAAAGCCCTCTCAGTCAGCTTCGCTGACAGCTCTCCCAAAGGGCGAGCCTTTGGCTTTGTACAAACCAGAGAGGCAAGTTCTTTGCTAAGCTTTCTCCGAAAGAAAGCGTTGCCTACTTTCTTTTGAAAAAGAAAGTAGGTGTTAATCTAAAAATAATAATACTTATATAAAAAAGAAAGGAAAATAATTATGAAGATTATTTTCGAGAAAAACATTCTTAATAACGTTCTTACGGCTGCTATGAGTGCAGTTTCTACAAAGAACATTATTCCCTCAACTTCGGGTATTCTTGTTACGACAAATGGCTCCGATAAGGTTACGATTACGGCTTACGACCTTGAAAAAGGTATTACTACGACAGTTCCGGCTCAGGTTATTGAGGAAGGCGAATACGTCATAAATGCTATCCGTCTTAATCAAATAGTAAAGACTCTCTCAGACGGTGATATTACTATCGAAGTAGATGAAAAATGTATGACTAAAATTACTAACGGTCGTTCCGAGTTTAGTATGCCTGCTCTCCCCGGTTCTGATTTCCCCAGTACACCTACTGTTGATACGGGTAAGGATATTACTATTCCTCAGTCGGTTATGAGAGCTATGATAAGCCGTACTATTTTTGCGGTTGCTCAGACTGACCAAAGACCTATTTACTGCGGTGTATACTTTGAAGTTAAGGGCAATAAGATCGTTGCCGTAAGCTGTGATTCTTTCAGACTTGCTTATACAGAGCAGGAATGTGAAATGAAGAAGAATGAAGAAGCAGCCGCAGATATGAGCTTTATAGTTCCGGGCAAGACTCTTATTGAACTTATGAAGTTTCTCAGCGACGAAGAAGATGTTGTAAAGATTAGAATAGGAGGTAAACACGCTTTGTTTGAAATAGGCGAGCTTACTTTCTTTACAAGACTTCTTGAAGGTCAGTATATTGATTATAACAGATATATACCTAAGGATAACAACATTTTTGTAAACATTAATACAGAAGAATTTATGGACAGCCTTGAAAGAGCTGCACTTATCAGCGAAGAAAAAGCTCAAGTGAGAAATTTCGTTAAGTGTAACTTCAACGACAACGTTCTTGTAATTACAGCTAATGCCGTTTCGGGTAACGTTTATGACGAAGTTGCTATTGAAAAGAACGGAAGCGACCTTGAAATAGCTTTTACTTGCCGTTATCTTCTTGAAGCACTTAAAGTATGTAACGTAGAAAAAATTAAGCTTTCGATGTCCGGTCCTCTTCGTGCTATGGTTATTGAGCCGACAGAAGATGAAGAATCAAAATTCCTCTTCGTTACGCTTCCCACAAGAATGAAATAATTATTTTATGGTATGTAGGAAAATACGATTTAAAGATTTTAGAAATATAGAAGATGCAGAGATTGATTTTTGCGACGGCGTTAATATTTTTTACGGCAATAATGCCGAGGGAAAGACGAACGCCCTCGAGGGCATATATCTTTTTGCACACGGAAAAAGTTTCCGTACCTCTTTAGATAAAGAGCTTATCAACTTTTCAAAAGATATGAGCTTTTGTAAGCTTGATTTTGAAGATTCGGTAAGAAAGCACGATATGGAAATTAAGCTGGTAAAGGGAAGCAGAAAGCTGTGCTACAGAAACGGCGTTAACATAAAAAAAATGTCCGATTTTGTGGGATATTTCAGAGCAGTTCTGTTTTGTCCCGAACACCTTTCCGTTATAAAAGACGGTCCGTCGGAAAGAAGAGCTTTTCTCGACGGAGCGATAAGCCAGTTAAAGCCTATCTATCTTTCATCACTTCAAAAATATAACAATATTCTTAATCAGAGAAACATGCTCATTAAAAACTACGAGGAAGATAAAGAGGCATTTGATCGCACGATAGAGCTGTGGTCGGCTTATCTTGCTCGTGAGGCAGCACTTATTTCCCGTGAAAGATATGAATATGTAAAACTTCTCAACGTTCATGTCAATGATTTTTTCAATGATATGACAGCGGGCAGAGAAAAAACATATATGAATTACAGTAAAGTATTAACCGAAGAAGAGTATTTCTGCAAGCTTACTCAGAATCTTGAAAAAGAAATTCAGGCGGGTACTACTCTTTACGGTGTTCATAAAGACGATATTGATATATATTTAAATGATAGAGAAGCAAGAAGCTTTTGTTCGCAGGGACAGCAGAGATGTCTTGCCCTTGCAATGAAGCTGGGAGAAGGCGAAATATCAAGGCAGGTTACGGGAGAATATCCTGTATTTCTGTTTGACGACATCTTCAGTGAGCTTGATTCCAAAAGAAAAGAATACGTTACAAACGGAATAAAGAAGTGTCAGGTGATTATTACGAGCTGTGAAAAGGACGGTCTTGAAAACGTTGCGGGTAACGTTATTGAAGTAAGTCTTGGCAGATATTCGAGGATAAAATAAATATGTATATTCATCTCGGTAACAAAAAGAATATTCGAGAAAAAGACATTGTCGGGATTTTTGATATGGATAACGCGACGATGTCAAAGGAAACGCGTAAATTTTTGAACAAGGCTCAAAAAGACGGAATACTTATTACGACAGTTGATGAGATACCGAAATCGATTATTCTTACTAAAGATAAGGTATATATGTCTCAGCTTGCTCCGAAGTCGCTTTACGGCAGACTGACGGAGAAGGACATCAGATAAAAATTTAGGGTGTTTCACTCCCAAACCTACACCAAAGAAGCTTTTTATAAAAAAGCTCCTTTGGAAAACGAAAAAACTATAAAATATTAGACAAATCAACCCAAAGTTTTCAAGAGTTTTGAAGATTTTTAAGAAACTTTTTTGAAAAAAGTTTTTTAAATGGGGTTTCGGGGCAACGCCCCGTCAAATATAAGGAGAAAAAACATAATGAGCGAACAGACAAAGCAACACACCTATGACGAAAATCAAATACAGGTACTTGAAGGACTTGAGGCTGTAAGAAAGCGTCCCGGTATGTATATCGGCTCAACGTCAATAAGAGGACTTCACCATCTTGTTTACGAGATAGTAGACAACTCTATTGACGAAGCTATGGCAGGAGCATGTACAAAAATAACCGTTACTCTTCACGATGACGGAAGTCTTTCGGTAAGAGATAACGGAAGAGGTATTCCTGCGGGTATTCATCAGAAGATGGGCATACCAACCCCCGAGGTAGTATTTACCGTGCTTCACGCAGGCGGTAAATTCGGCGGCGACGGTTATACCATTTCGGGCGGTCTTCACGGCGTTGGTGCGTCTGTTGTAAACGCTCTTTCCGAATGGCTTGTATATGAAAATACAAACGGCGGTACCTGCTATACTCAGCGTTTTGAACGCGGTAAGACTGTCAGCGAATATACGCTCAAAGAGACAAATTGCGAGTCTAACGGTCTTTACGTAAGATTTAAGCCTGATGCTGAGATATTTGAAGAGGTAGTATTTGATTACGATACGCTTCTCAACAATATGAGAGAAAGAACTTTTCTTAATGCGGGTACGAATATAGTTCTCAGAGACGAAAGACACGCCGAGGTTATCGAAAATGATTTGTGTTACGAAGGTGGTATCAAGAGCTTTGTTGAGCACCTGAATACTATAAAACACTCCACCGTTATACACGAAGATATAATTTATATGAATGCGAATAAGGAAGACACCATAGTTGAGGTAGCTATGCAGTATAACGACGGCTACAACGAAACTATGATGACGTTCGCAA
Source organism: Eubacteriales bacterium (assembly GCA_045658315.1). Lineage (GTDB taxonomy): Bacteria > Bacillota > Clostridia > Oscillospirales > CAG-272 > RGIG1995. The sequence goes on along the minus strand of JAZOUV010000037.1, from coordinate 18,609 downwards.
ACAACATCAACACCGTTGAAGGCGGTACTCACGAAACGGGCTTTAAGGCGGCATTGACAAGCGTTATCAACGATTATGCGAAGAAGCACAATATGATAAAGGGTGACGACAAGCTGTCGGGTGAAGATACGAGAGAAGGACTTTGTTCCGTTATCAGCGTAAAACTACGTGACGCACAGTTTGAAGGTCAGACGAAAGCAAAGCTTGGTAACTCGGAGATTCGTTCAATAGTAAACAATCTTGTTTCACAGAAGCTTTCGGAATATTTTGAAGAAAATCCGTCAGTTGCAAAGGCGATAATCGAAAAGACGCTTGCCGCATCACGTGCAAGAGAGGCTGCAAGAAAGGCAAGAGAGCTAACACGACGCAAGGGAGTGCTTGAAGGCGGCGGAATGCCCGACAAATTGGCTGACTGTCAGGAAAGAAATGCGGCTTTGACCGAGCTGTTTCTCGTAGAGGGAGACTCCGCGGGAGGTAGTGCAAAGGAAGGAAGAGACAGTAAATTCCAGGCTATTCTTCCTCTTAGAGGCAAGGTTCTTAACGTTGAAAAAAGCCGTATAGACAGAGTGTATGCGAATACGACAATAATACCGATTATTCAAGCTTTGGGCTGCGGTATCGGTGAAGATTTTGATATAGAAAAGCTTCGTTACGGCAAGATAATAATTATGGCGGATGCCGACGTTGACGGTTCACATATCCAAATACTTCTTTTGACGTTCTTCTTCAGATATATGAAGAAGCTTATAGAAAACGGAAATATCTATCTTGCGACACCGCCTCTTTATAAGATAAAGAAGGGTAAACAAATAAAATACGCTTATTCAGATAAAGAAAGAGATGAGAAGATAGCAGAGCTTGGCGGAAACGTTGAAGCGAGCAGATATAAGGGTCTTGGTGAAATGAACCCCGATCAGCTTTGGGAGACTACGATGGACCCCGTATACCGTACTATAAAGAGAGTAACGATTGAAGACGCTATGACCTGCGACGAGACGTTTTCAATGCTTATGGGCGATGAGGTTGAATCAAGAAGAAACTTTATTGAAAAGAACGCACAGTATGTAACCAACCTCGATATATAAGAGAAAAAGATAATATGAGAATAGCAACAGTTACTCTTAATCCTGCGATAGATAGGAATATTATATATGAAAACAGTTTGACGGCAGGAGAACTTAACAGAGTTGGCTCTGCCGTTGTAAACGCAGGCGGAAAGGGCATAAACGTTTCACGTATGCTGAAAAAACTCGGAGAAAATACCCATATTTACGGGTTTAACGGCGGACGTATCGGAAAGATGCTTGAGGATATTCTTCTTGAAGAGGGTATAAAATGTGAATTTACACCAACTCTTTGCGAGACGAGAATGAATATTAAGATAACCGACAAAGAAAACAAAGAAACTGAGATAAACGAAAAGGGAGGCCCTGTAGGCTTAGAAGAATTTAAAAAGCTTATGTCTCTTCTTTTAAATTCTCCGGCAGAAATATTTATAATCGGCGGAAGCACTCCGTTTGGACTTGACAGTGATACTGTAAGGAAGATAACGGCAGCGTTAAAGCTTCGGGGAAAAAAGGTTATAACCGATATTTCGGGAAGCTCTTTAGTTGAAGCGGTAAAGGAAAGACCGTATCTTATAAAACCTAACAGAGAAGAGTTTGGTCAGCTTTTGGGTTATACACTCGAAGAAGACAAATACGTTGAAGAAGCGATAAGCTTCTATAACAAGACGGGTATTGAAATAATACTTACACTCGGCAAAAAAGGTGCTATATACTCGGGACGTGCAGGTAACTACCGAATAATCAACCCCGAAGTTAAAGCAAAAGGATTTTCGGGGGCGGGAGATACTTTTCTTGCTTCTTACGTATATGCTGTTTGTAATGATATGGATATAAGAAGGGCACTGCAGTTTGCTTCTGCGGCAAGTCTTTCAAAGGTTGAACTTGAAGGTACTAATCTGCCCGACAAGGCGACTGTAGAAAAAAATATTCCCCGCGTTAATGTTTATGAAATATAAATTTAATTGTATAAATTAGAGAAAGCAAAAAATTGTATGCTTTTCTCTCCCTCCGTCTCGGCAGCAAAGAGAAATATATACGCTCATTTGTACACTGCCGAGCCACCTCCCTCCTCAGATGGAGGTCTCAGTTAAAGCAAATTTGATTGTTATTTTTTAGAAAACAATAACTATTATGGTAACTACTTGAGAGACTAACAATTTGTACAGAAAACTCTATTATACATTAATAAGTAGTTTTTATTTTAAGCGAAGCGAAAGAGTTCAAAATAAAACCTCCCTCCTCAGATGGAGGTCTCAGTTAAAGCAAAGTTGATTGTTATTTTTTTAGAAAACAATAACTATTATGGTAACTACTTGAGGGATTAACGATTTGTACAGAAAAAAACGCTATTATATATTAACGAGTAATTTTTATTTTAAGCGAAGCGAAAGAGTTCAAAATAAAACCTCCATCTGAGGAGGGAGGTGGCATTTTGACTGAGTGTAACGAAGACAAAATGACGGAGGGAGAGAAAAACAGGCGAGTTTATTAATTTCCCCCTGTAAAGCTTATGAAAACATATAACAAAAATACTATTCCTCTTGCCAAACAATTACGAAAAAATCAAACAAAATGGGAAAATGATTTGTGGTATAAATTTTTAAGAAATTACCCAATACGTTTTCAAAGACAAAAAGTAATAGGTAATTATATTGCAGTTTTTTACTGTGCAAAAGCGAGACTTGTTATAGAGCTTGACGGTTATTATCATACAACCGAAGTACAGTACAATGAAGATAAAGGGAGAACAGAGAATTTAAATAAAATGAATCTAACAGTAGTTAGATTTAAGAATAGTGATATTGAATTTGATTTCAAAAAAGTATGCAATCAAATTGATTCAATTGTAAATAAACTTATTTTACAGTAAACAATAACATCTTATAAAAAAGAATCCGAAAGGTGAAAAAATGGAAACTAACGAAAACTTGGAATTCGCTAATCAAAAAATATTAGACGTAGGATTGTCAAAAGAGGTTAAGAAATCGTTTATTGACTATTCTATGAGCGTTATTATGTCCCGAGCACTTCCCGACGTAAGAGACGGTTTGAAGCCTGTACACAGACGTATTCTTTATGCTATGTACGAAGACCATCTTACTCACGACAAGGACTTCAGAAAGTCGGCTACGACCGTCGGTAACGTACTTGGTAGATATCACCCTCACGGTGATGCCGCAGTTTACGATACAATGGTAAGATTGGCACAGACATTTTCACTCCGTTATCCTCTTATTGAGGGGCAAGGTAACTTCGGTAACATAGACGGCGACGGTGCTGCTGCATACCGTTATACCGAGGCGAGAATGCACCGTATTGCTAATGAAATGATGAGCGATATAGAAAAAGACGTAGTTGATTTTATGCCCAACTTTGACAACAAGCTGAAAGAGCCCACCGTTCTTCCCGCAAGATTTCCTAATCTTTTGGTAAACGGTTCTATCGGTATTGCCGTCGGTATGGCTACGAATATTCCGCCTCATAACCTTAATGAAGTTATTGACGGTACCATTTTCCTTATGGAAAATCCCGATGCAGAAATTACTCAGTTGATGGAATTTATAAAGGGTCCCGATTTTCCGACGGGGGCTACGATTTGCGGAACGACAGGTATTTATTCGGCTTATACAACAGGTAAGGGCAGAATAATCGTCAGAGCGAAGACGGTAATCGAAGAAGAAAAGCACAGAATTATTATTACCGAGATTCCTTATCAGGTTAATAAGACTACACTAAAGGCAACACTTGCCGAGTGTGTTAAGGATAAGAGGGTAGAAGGTATACGTGATATACGCGATGAGTCTTCGGGCAGAACAGGTATACGTATTGTTATCGACTGCCGTCAGGATGCAAACTGTCAGATAATACTTAATCAGCTCTATAAATATACACAGCTTCAGGATACATGTGCTGTAAATATGTTGGCTTTGGTAAACAATATTCCGAGAGTACTTAACTTGAAGGAAATATTGAGCTATTATATTGACCATCAAAAAGAGGTTATCGTAAGAAGGACGAAGTTTGAGCTTGAAAAGGCTCTGCACGAAGCTCATATAAATGAAGGTTACAAGATAGCTACCGATAATATTGACGAGGTTATTCATATAATCAGAGCATCTGCTTCTATTCCCGACGCTAAGGCAAATCTTATGGAACGCTTTGGACTTTCGGAAATACAGGCTCAGGCAATTGTGGAAATGACTCTCGGACGTCTTTCGGGTCTTGAAAGACAGAAGGTTGAGGACAGACTGGCAAAGCTTTACGCTATGATTGAAGAATACAGGTCTATTCTTGCCGATGAAAATAAAGTAAAAGAGATAATTAAGACAGATTTAAACGAAATAAAAGAAAGATACGGCGATGCAAGAAAGACACAGTGTGTTCCGTTGGAAGAAGAAATCGTACTTGAAGATCTTATTGAAAGACACAGATGTCTCATTACCCTTTCTCATGCGGGATATATAAAACGCCGTGCGGCTGATACTTATACCGCACAGAATAGAGGCGGTAAGGGTATAATCGGTATGACGACGAAGGAAGAAGACTTCGTTGAAATGGTCGTTTCTGCCGACAGCCATTCCAACCTTATGATGTTTACGCAAAAGGGTAAGGTATTTACCAAGAAGGCATATCTTATTCCCGAGGCAAGCAGAACCGCAAAGGGTACTAATATTGCAAACATTCTTGAAATTGATAAAGACGACAAGATTACCGCAATGATAGATATGGAAAGCTTTGATATGGGCGGTTTCTTGACTATGGTTACAAGAAACGGTATAATCAAGCGTACACCCGTTGAAGAATACGCATATCAACGTCGCGGCGGTAAGAAAGCTATTAATCTTGACGAGGGCGACGAGCTTGTATTCGTTGCTCATACGACGGGCGAAAATGAGATAGTCGTTGCGACCGAGAACGGTTTTGCGGTACGTTTTGAAGAAAACAAGGCAAGAACTGTAGGCAGAACGTCGCGTGGTGTTATTGCAATAAGACTTACAGACGGAGACTGCGTTGCCGGTGCGGCTATTGTTGATAACAGCAAGAAACTGTTATTTATAACTGAAAACGGATTCGGAAAGAAGACCGAGTTTGCAAACTTCCCGGTTCACAACAGAGGCGGTAAGGGCGTTATTTGCCATAAGCTTACGGAAAAAACGGGCAGAATCGTAAATATTGCTCCCGTTAGCGAAAATGAAGATATTATGCTTATTACAAACGACGGAACGATTATAAGAACACCGGTATCGGGTATTTCAACTTACGGCAGAACGGCTGCGGGCGTAATTGTTATGAGACTTTCGGAAAACGCATCTATCGTAAGCTTTGCAAAGGTTCAGAAAGAAGATGAGGAAGAAGAAAATGAAGCTTCGGAATCTAACGAGTAAGATATTACTTTGTCTGTGTCTCGTGTCGGCTTTGTTTCTCTGTTCTTGCGGAGGAGGTATGACCGAAGAAGCGGTTAAAACAGAGCTTGAAAGACTTTTGCCCCTGTCCTATGAAATGAACGAGATATTCTGGGGAAATGGCTTAGCTTATGTTGACGACGGCTCAAATAACAGATACATGGCAGTAACCGATGACTGCAAATACAGATCAGTTGATGAAATAATAACAAAGGCATCAGAGATTTTTTCCGAGGAATATATCGATATTATTAAAGATGCGATATTTACCGACAGCGACGATATTGACCCGCGATACATTGAAGTTAACGGTGCTATAAGGGCAGACAAGTATAATAAAGGCTTTAATGTTCAGGGAAATATCAAAATCGACAGTGCGGTTATAAAAAGACAGAATAAGGGAATGGTTTTAATTTCTGCAGAATATGAAGACGGCGGAAAAACAGAGATTACTCTTGTTTTGCAAGACGGAAAATGGTTTTTGAACAGTCCGACTTATTGAATATTTTTTAGTTTTATATATGTGTTTTATATACCTTAGGAGGAAGACAAACATGGGAATTTATGAAGAACTGCAAGCGAGGGGGCTTATTGCTCAGGTAACAGATGAGCCCCAGATACGCGAGCTTGTAAATAACGGAAAGGCTAAATTTTACATCGGCTTTGACTGTACTGCCGACAGCCTTACCGCAGGTCATTTTATGGCACTCACACTTATGAAGCGTTTGCAGATGGCGGGTAATACGCCTATAGCCCTTATCGGCGGCGGTACAACAATGATAGGCGACCCATCGGGACGTACCGATATGAGAAAGATGCTTACAAAAGAGGATATTGACCACAATGCCGATTGCTTTAAGCGTCAGATGGAAAAGTTTATTGAGTTTGGCGAAGGCAAGGCTATGATGATAAATAATGCCGATTGGCTGCTCAAGCTTAATTATGTTGATATGCTTCGAGAGGTTGGTGCTTGTTTCTCTGTGAATAATATGCTTAGAGCAGAGTGCTATAAGCAGAGAATGGAAAAGGGTCTTTCGTTCCTTGAATTTAACTATATGATAATGCAGTCCTACGATTTCTATTATCTTTACAAGAATTACGACTGCAACCTTCAGTTCGGCGGCGATGACCAGTGGTCTAATATGCTCGGCGGAACTGAGCTTATCAGACGTAAGTTGGGTAAAGACGCAAATGCTATGACTATAACTCTTCTCACCGACTCGCAGGGCAAGAAGATGGGTAAGACTGCAGGTAATGCAGTTTGGCTAGACCCCAACAAGACTTCTCCTTTTGAATTTTATCAGTATTGGAGAAACGTTGGCGATGCTGACGTTATGAAGTGTATAAAGATGCTTACCTTCCTTTCCCTTGAAGAAATTGAAGAGATGGAAAAGTGGGAAGACAGCCGTATCAACGAAAAGAAGGATATACTTGCATTCGAGCTTACAGCTCTTGTTCACGGCAACGAAGAGGCTGAAAAGGCGAGAGAGGCTTCACGTTCTCTGTTCTCGGGTAACGGCGGCGACGATTCCAATATGCCTACGACCGAAATATCAGCGGCTGATGCAGAAAACGGTATGAATATTGTTGACCTTATGATAATATGCGGTCTTGCGTCAAGCAGAGGCGAGGCAAAAAGACTTATCCAGCAGGGCGGCGTTTCCGTTGACGGTGAGAAGGTTGCATCTATGGATTTAGTTATTTCAGAGGACGCACTAAAAGCAGGAGCAAAGATCCGTAAGGGGAAAAAGATTTTCCACAAGGCAATAGTAAAGTAAGGTGATATTTATGGAAAAGTTTTTAGAAAAGTTTGATATTCAAACGAAGCTTGACAGCTTTGCAAAATATTATGAAGGTGCAAAAAAGCTGTTTGAAGAAAAGAAAAACGATATTTTGGACTTTGAGAGATACAACATTTTTACTTATATGAAGGACGATGTTGCTCGCATACGTGATGAGGTCGCAAAGGATATCGATAATATTATTTATGCTTACTTTCTCTATCTTGCAATGGAAGCAAGGGACGCTGCTGCTATCAGAGCTTTGTCCTGTCCTAACAAGAAAGCAAAAGATGAAAAGTATGATTTTCTTCCGATGTTCTCTCTTCTTTACTGTGTGCCGGCACTTGTAAAAGAGCTTCGTTCAAGAGGAGTACCTGAAGACGTTATTGATGCGACGTTAAATATGTATGAGAATCAGACGCAGGATTTCGTTGACCTTTATCACCGTTACGGAATATCAATATATGTCGAATGGATGATGAAGTTTGTTAAGTGCGAGATAATCCGTGTGGGCAGATTTAATTTTGAAATATGCAACTACAGCAAGGACTTTGACGTGTTTGAAAATGACGGTAAGCTTGCAGTTTTGCCTAAGGGAGTTACTTTCCACAGAAGCGGTCAGATTTTGGGAAGTATTGACTGTGAAGACGAAGAGGGAAGCTTTGTTGGTGATATCGTAGAAACCGATACATACTATGAGGGTATTCTCATTGAAAACGGTATTGCAAAGAACGAAAAAAGAAGACTCGAAAAGAATGAGTGGAAAAAGGTTCTTACAAAGGGTGACAGAATTATCAATTACCATATTCCCACCGGCGGTAAGTTAGACCACGATGCTTGCGAAGTTGATATTCAGCGTGGCAAGAAGATTATAAACGAGTGCTTCGGCGAAATTAAAGTATTTTTCTGCTTGACTTGGATAATTGACCCGCAGATAAAAGAAATAATAGGCAAAGAAACAAATCTTACGAAATTTTCCGACAGATTTGAAAAATTCCCCTTGAAGAGTAACGGACACGATATTTTTGAATACGTATTCGTATGCTCTCCCGATACTCCCCTTGAAGAACTGCCCGAGAATAGTAGTTTTGCAAAGGCTATAAAACAGCATTTGCTAAAAGGCGGCAGAATTTGGGGTGCACAGGGCGTTGCATTATAATTAAAAATGATATTGGAGTAACACTATGGCTATTATGACTATCCCCTCTCCGTTACATAACGATGTCAATGAAAATGGACCGGAATTCAGTACGGTTATTTTAAATGATAAGAATAGCTTTGAAACGCAATCCTTTTTTTGCTGTTATGCCAAGGTAGACGAGGAAAACGGGGTAACTACAATTGATATAGGTGATGTTCCGTGTTGTTATAAGAATAATGTTTTCTATGTTAATTCAAAAGAGCCCATAGAAACGTGGATAGGTTGCAATGTATATGATTACGAGACAAGAAACGGTTTTACTACTTATGCAATAAAACCTATATCAAACGTAATGAAGTTTGACAACGTGTAAAAAGGTTAATTTTTCCCGATATAGAATCTGAAATAGAATAATAAAGACTCTACCTTTGTTTGCAAACATTAAGTAATTAGATGTTTTGTTAGTGTCTTCCTAACAGGGACGAAGCGACGGCGAAGTACTGAATAATAGACCGATGGACTTTTAGAGCCGAGTCGTGAACGAACCGAAGTAGACGGAGGAATTGGAGTTAAAAAAAGGCATTTCCTACATTTTTGATTAAATATAAGTAGGAAATGCCTATTATTCTATATGTGAATCCCCAAGACTTACTTTGTTCGTCTCGGTGAAAATCCCTATACGCCGATCTATCTACCTCATCAGGAGGAGGTAAAACAAAGTTTCTACAGACTTGTATGTTTATGGTGAAGATATTATTTATTGTTTAGATCTTTTACGATTTGAAGTATATGGTCAGTTTGTGATGGAGTTAGTTTTTCCAATTCTTGTACTAACTCTTTTGTTCTTTGCGGTGCAGTAGCATTAGTATTAAAGAACTCTTGAGGAGTAATGTTGAAATACTCGCAGATATATATGAATCCTGTAAGCGATGGCAGGGTTCTTTTATTTTCGATTTTATTAATGTAACTTTCGCTTTGTCCCAATGACAAACTCATATCTCTTGCGGATACGCCTTTTTGAATTCGAAGCTCTGTTAGCCTTTTGTAAAACCATTCTATATAATCCATATTGCACCTCCATATATCATATATAGTATAAAGGCATTGACCCCCAAAAATACGGAAATAAAAGATATATTTTACTTGACAAAAGGAAAGAAAGGATATATAATAAAAAAAACGAGGAATTTAATTCCTTAAAATGTGGAGGTAGTAAAATGAAAACTATACTAACTATTTTTTTAACGGTAGCTATGTGTCTATGTTTGTATTCATGTGGTACTCCTGAAAATAACAATGGCATTGTTAATACTCAAGAGGAAATTAATGATGTTTGCGGAACTTGGATAGTTGATTCCATAGAATATGAGGGGTCATCATTTTCTGTAAAAGAGTGGGAAAGCATAGAAGGGGATGATTTAAGCGACTTGTATATTATTCTCAAAGATGGTGGCAAGGCATATTTATATGATGATGAATATGGAGATTTAGTTAACTGGCTAAGATCTGATGATACAATAATGATAGGTGATGAAAAGTGTTCTATTGTCAATGGTTTGATATGCATTGAATATTACGGAGATAAATTATTCTTAAAAAAATCATCTGACAGTCAGGAAGTACCAAGTCAAAATGTTGATGAAGATGAATCGTACGATGATATTATTTACGATGTGGATGTGAGTGAAAGTAGTGAAGAAACTTCGGAATTATCATTATCAGATAGTGATTGGAAACAGTTTTTAAAAGAATATGAAGAATGGGTTGATAATTATATTATAATTGTAAAGAACTATAAGAATAATCCAACTGATATAACTATATTGTCTGACTATATGGACATGATTTCTAAATTATCAGAATGGACAGAAAGGGCTGATGATTTTAAATATGAGTTAGAGGACACAAGTGAAGCTGTTGAGTACTCAAAAGAGTTATTAAGAATTGCCGGCAAGTTAGCCGAAATTGAATATTAATTATATGAGGTGAAAAAGTATGAATATTTTTTTAAATAACGTTTTTAAAAATAAATTTATCCCGTTTATTATAGTTTTAGTTAGCAGTATAATAATGGTAACTACAATATTTATGCCTTATGCTACAGCCACAGAGGAGCAGGCAAAAAAAATAGATGAATACCCGGACGAGATATTATATGAGAAATTAAATATAACTTCTAAAGATATGATGAATATATCAATGGTTAAATATGCAAGAATATATAATAGCCTAAGTGAGCAATTATGGGGCAATTCTTCTTATGGGACATTTTATGTAGTATTGGTTTCATTAATAGGAGGTTTTGCGGTGCTTGCGTTAATTTTTATGCTACTGAAAAAGCCGATAGCGGTAATTATATTTACAATTATATCTTTTGCGGTTTTTTTACTTCAGAATTCTGATTATACCCATCGTGGAGTTATACCAAGCACTTCGTATGCTTGGGGGATGGGATACTATATTTTTTATATTGCATCAATCATTACTATTATAGGTTCAGTTTGGTATCTTATTATTAAAATAAAAACTAAAAAACAAGCGAGAAGCAAAGTGTCAGATTAATAATTAAAGGGTTTGTGCAATATTTTTACGTATGCACAAACCCTATTTTTTTAAGTTTTTTGAGGTTGCGGGAACTTTTTTTCAAAAAAGTTCCCGCACTACTTTTTATACTTTATTTAGTTTCAAGTAACTTTTCAACAGCAGCAAGTTTAACGCAGACACAGAGAACACCGATAGCTTTTTTGAGTTCTTCGGGAGTAGGATAGGAAGGAGCAATACGGAGGTTTCTGTCTCTGGGGTCATTATTGTAGGGATAAGTAGCACCTGCATTGGTGAGTGTAACACCGGCATCTTTAGCGAGGGCATGAGCTCTCTTAGCACAACCGTCCATAACATCAAGACTGATGAAGTAACCGCCGTTGGGGTTCACCCACTCTGCGATACCGAGACCTGCAAATTCTTTTTCAAAGGTATCGTGAACCGCATCGAACTTGGGCTTGAGACAAGCACCGTGCTTCTTCATGTGTTCAACAACGTTTTCGGGAGTTTTGAAGAACTTAACGTGGCGAAGCTGATGAATCTTATCGTAGCTGATAGTCTGAATAGTCATCTGCTTTTTGATATAGTCAATATTATTCTTACTTGCAATTATAAATGCTACGCCGCCGCCGGGATATGTAATTTTAGATGTAGAGGAAAATTCAAAGAAGATATCCTCGTTTCCTGCTTTATGAGCTTCTTCATAGATATTAAGGAGCTTTTCATCTTCAGCAATGGTGTGAATATAATATGCGTTATCCCAGAAGATACGGAAGTCGTCAGCTTTGGGTTTAAGTGCAGCAAGGCGGCGAACTGTCTCGTCGGAATATGTTATACCCTGAGGGTTGCTGTACTTCGGAACGCACCAAATACCCTTTATAGTCTCATCGTTTGCAACCAATTCTTCGATCTTGTCCATATCGGGACCGGTGGGGGTCATTTCAATATTGATCATTTCTATACCGAAGCGTTCACAGATAGCAAAATGTCTGTCATAGCCGGGAACAGGGCAGAGCCATTTTAATTTTTCCTGCTTGCCCCAAGGCTTTTTTGCACCGGGAAGACCGAAAATATATGCTCTTGCAAAAGCATCGTACATAAGGTTAAGGCTCGAGTTACCGCAAGCGATAACATTTTCGGCAGGAACATCAAACACTTTGCCGAACATTTCTCTGATTTCGGGAATACCCTCAAGAATACCGTAGTTACGGTAATCGGTGCCGTTTTCACCTCTTGTATCCTTAGTGTCGGTAATTGCGGTAAGAATACCGTCGGAAATGTCAACCTGAGAGGGGGCGGGTTTACCTCTGGACATATCTAATTTAAGTCCCAAAGCCTTCAAGCCTTCATATTCGGCGGTAAGCTGAGCTTTAAGGTTAAGAAGTTCGTTTTTTGAAAGTTCAGAATACTTCATAGCAGTCTCCTCATTGAGTATATTATTTGTTAAATTTAAAATAAAAAATTACATATATATTATACAGAAATAATATGAAAAAACAAGATGTTTTGAAAAAGAGAGAATAATTTTTATCTTCTTTGCAGTTTTTGCATACGAATATCTTTTCCGAGGAACATCAAAGGCTCAAAGCAACCGAGCATACGTGATGTAATTCTGTCGGTATATGCTTTTCTCAGCTCGTCTATGGAAAGATTTGTATTAATAATCATACTCTTGCCTGAGTTCAGGCGTGTATTTATAAGATTATACAAGCAGGAAACCGTAAAAGGAGTATGCATTTCGGTACCCAAGTCATCTAAGATAAGCAGGTCACATTCAAAATATTTTTCTGTGAGTCCCGATTCGCCCTTAAATTGTTCTTTATTATAGTCATTGAAAATATTTGTTGCCGAGTCGTATATAACTCCGTAACCTTTTTCAATAACCTTTTTGGCAATAGAGGTTGAAAGGTGTGTCTTGCCGAGTCCCGTAGCTCCCATTAGAAGGAGATTGCCCGAATTCTCGTTAAAGTTTTCAGCATAAGCCTTGCACTTTTCCGCATTGATTTGCATTGTCTCATAATTGTGCTTATTGTCAAGATAAAATGACAAATCAAAGGTTTCAAAAGACTGGTCTTTTAGAAGTGCACCCAGCCCCGAAGTCTCAAAAGCACATTTCGACAGTGCAGCTTTAAAGCAATGGCACATATTTATACCAATATAGCCTGTATCGGTGCAGTCTTTACATTCATAATGGGGATCTGTACAATCCTCGGACAGATTATGGGTTTTCAAAAGAGCTTTTCTTTTTTGCTGAAGCTCGGCATTTCTTTCTTCCAGAGCCTTCAGTCTTTCATCCAGTCCCTCTTTTCCTTTTGTTGCCTCTCGCATAATGCTGAGTCCTGTTGTGCGAAGCTCGGTATCTATTGCTTTAATATCCGGATATTCGTTGTGAATAGCCAAAGTGCGAGCCTCTGCATCTTTTATTGCGTTAAGCTTTTTCGTTTCGTATTGGATTTTAATCTTTTCAAAATTTTCACGGTACGATGCCATATCAATTCCTCAACTTTTTATTGATTGTTGTTGTCGTAGGGGGAGCTTTTTCCAATATTATCGTAGCTTCGTTTCAGTGCCGCTTCAAAAAATTCATCGTTGTCAAAGCTTGATTCTGAGATGTTTTCTTCTTCTTTTTTCTTTTTGTAGGCAAATTCGCTTTCTTTTGCCTGTTCCAAAGTCGTATAGCCTGCTTTAAACCAGTTGTCAAGAATTTTTCCGGCGTATGGAAGTGATGCTTTGCTTGTTGCTCTAACAGTCAACTCATAGGCATATTCAATTATTTCAATGCGGAATTTATACAAGTCCTTCCACTTTGAAATAAGTCTTTCTTCCGTCTTTGTAAACCTTCTGCTTCCAATTCCGAAAATACGGCGTATTTGTCCTGCAACAGAGTCAAATTCTTCTTTGTTTTTCAGATATTCCCTCAGCTTTTCGTCGGTGTCAACTCCGCTGTCATAAAGACTGAAAGCTGTTGTCTCCAAGTAGTGAACCGTTGTCTTTCTTTTCTTTTCGCAGTAGTGGTATAAATTCAAAATATATTCGCAGGAAAGTCCAAGATAGTCATAAAGAGAAACAATTTTATTTATTTCAAGAGGGTTAAATATCTTTCCTGCAATTTTCTGACACTCGTCAATAAGTAATCCGAGTTCGGCCTTTTTCTCGAAAAGGCTTGCAATCTCTTCTCCCGAATAACTGGGAATATCGTTCTTCTTAAGAGGTTTAACCTTATCGTTTTGCGGTTTAACGGTAATCTTTTGAGTATCGCCGTCAATAGTCAGCACTTCTGCACCTCGCCAAAATTGAAGAGCGATTATAATATCGGTAATGTCAAGACCTGACAGCTCTTGTATATCATTTTCATTAAAACTGCCGTTTACTGCCGCTGCCGCACCGTAAAGCAAAACCTTAATCTCGTTTTCGGAAGCATTTCTGAGTTTGCTTAACAGAGGGGCTTTAGGCAAAGTCATCATATTCTCATTGTTTACAAATCTAAAAATCATAAAATAATCCTTTATTCTTCTATACTTTTACGGTTCAATTCAAAGCAGAGAGCCATAAGGGAATCGTCAATCCAAATGTTTTTTACGGGTATATCAAGGTCAAGCTTAATGTCGGAAAAGTTCCAGATGCCTTTGATGTCAAGTCCCTTTATAATGTCTACAGCCTCTTTTGTGAAGCCGCTTTCTGTGGCGAGAACAACTATGTCAACAGCGTTATTCCTGCAATAGTCTTCAAATTCTTTGAGGTCTAATAAATCAACGGTTTCAAAAGCTTTTTTCAGTGCAACGCCCTGCTTTACAAAAACGGGACGGGCGGTCAGCATGGTTATCATTTCTTTTGTGCCGAGGATAACGGCGGAATACTCATCTCTGACACCGGCAATATCGAGAATTGATGTATAGAGCGTCTTAACATCGTATCCGTAACCTTTAAGTCCCGAGGCTCCAAAGGCGGAAAGGTCTTGTCTTATCTGCGAGGCGGAAAGGTTCATCAATTTTGCCAGTTCTGTAGAGGAGGTTCTGTATATATTACCTTCAAGTAAGCCTCTCAGGGTACGCAAATAATAGGGCAGTCTCATTGTCATTGACTTGGAAACGCCGACAGTGTCTGTATTCTTTTTTGTTGCTTTTTTCCTATTTTCACCTTTCACAAGCAATCACCTTATGTAAAAAAATTAAAGTTTTCCACAGCCTAATAGTGTAACTTTTCAACAAAACTAACATATTTTTCCACATTTCTCCCCTAAATTTAACGAAACTAAGGGAAAAATGGGGTTTACAAAAAATTTAACAACAAAGTTTTCCACACCTGTGGAAAACTTTGTGTTGATAAAATTCAGGGACGGGCAACTGCGTTTAGGTCTGTTTTTGCAATGTTGCCATTCTTATATTCGAAGTAACCCTGGACTGCAATCATAGCCGCATTATCTCCGCAATACTTTAATGTCGGTATAGCGAGGGTGAGATCTTTTTTTTCTGCGAAGGCTTTAAGCCCCTCTCGTAAGTGGGAATTTGCTGCAACTCCGCCTGCAACAACAAGGGTGTTATATCCTGTCAAATCAATTGCAGAGTCCAATTTTGAAATAACTGAATCAACGATTGTCTTCGTCAAGGATGCCGCAACGTCTTCGCGGCATATATTCTCACCCTTTTGTTCTGCGTTATGCAGATAATTAATTGCCGCAGTTTTGAGTCCGCTGAACGAGTAGTCGAGATTGTCTCCCGAGACTGCTGCCGAGGGGAATTTTATTGCTTTTTTATTGCCTGCCGATGCGAGCTTATCCATTTCCGCTCCTCCGGGATAGGGAATACCCATAACTCGTGCAATCTTATCGAAGCATTCGCCGACAGCATCGTCTCTTGTTCTGCCGATAGTTTCAAATTCCGTATAGCTTTTTACATTTATAATCGAAGTATGACCGCCCGATGCCGCAAGTGCCAAAAAAGGAGGTTTTATTTTATTTTCAATGTATGAAGCCGCAATATGTCCCTTGATGTGATTAACGGGAATGAGTGGCTTGTTGTTTGCAAAGGCGAGACCTTTTGCAAAGTTTACACCTGTGAGCAGAGCCCCTATAAGTCCGGGTGCATAGCTTACGGCGATAGCGTCAACGTCTTTGACCGTAATATTGGATTTTTGCAGTGCTTCGTATGTTATTTTAGAAAGTGCTTCCGCGTGAGCACGACTTGCAATTTCAGGAACGACACCGCCGTAAAGTGCGTGTATGTCTATTTGACTTGCAATGATTGAAGCCTTTATTTCAATATTTTGTGTAGCCTCGTCGATGAGGGCAACAGCCGCCGCCGTCTCGTCGCACGAACTTTCTATAGCTAAGATAAGCATTATTTTGTCCTTTCAAGCTGTGTTCTCAAAGGTGTTTTTCCATAACTATGCCGTTTTCAGTAGGGGAAGTATAGTAATTCCTTCTTACGCCAATGGGCTTGAAACCGTTTTTTAAATAAAGATTTTTCGCATTGGTGTTTGATTCTCGGACTTCAAGAGTTATACGAGTAATAT
Organism: Eubacteriales bacterium; assembly: GCA_045658315.1. Classification (GTDB taxonomy): domain Bacteria; phylum Bacillota; class Clostridia; order Oscillospirales; family CAG-272; genus RGIG1995. The sequence continues at coordinate 2,165 of JAZOUV010000037.1, read as the reverse complement.
TTTTTAATTTCAGACAGTCGTACATTTTGTTCATTAAAGCTTGACCTAACCCACGTTTTCTGTAATCGGGACTGACTGCTATATTCAGCAGTTCACCCTCCTCAAACAGATGAAACACACATATATATCCTGCAATATCACCGTTAACAGTTGCAGTAAAAAAGCTGATGATATGTTCATTTGCCATACTGTCGGCAAAGCTTTTGCGAGACCAGGGCGTTGTAAAGCAGAGGGCTTCAATTTCAACAATTCTGTCAAGGTGTTCAGTGGTTGTGGGAATAATTTCGAGTTTAGTCATTTCCCTTACCGTCCGCGAGTAAAAACATATTGTTTATTTGTTCCGTGATTTCTGCAAGGCATTTATCGTATATTTCCTGAGACTGTCCAAAGGGGTCTGTAACGGGCTTTTCGAAGGATGTTACCTTTGACGCAAGAAGCGGATAGCTTTGAATAATCATCATAGCGTGTCCGGCTCCTACCCCGATAATTATGTCTGCCGATTCCATTATGCCCATATTTAGCTGACGGGCAATGTGTTCGTCATAATTATTTTGAACAGTAGATTCAATTCCTGCTTTAATAAGTGCATTTCTTGCTTTTTCGTTTATGGATGCACCCTTGTCCGCCATAATACCGGCAGATTCTGCAATATATTTGCCATTGCCGTATTTGTTGAGTACAGCCATTGCCATAGGACTGCGGCAGGTGTTGCCCGTGCAAACAAAACAGACCTTGAGGGGCGGAGCTTCTGTAATAATATTTTTACCGATTTCCCGTGTTTGTGTCATATTGTATAACCTATATATAATAAGGAAGGAATTTTTTTAAAATGCGGAATTAGTATCCAAAAGAGCCGGAAAGGCTATCGTCATTTTCTATCCATTCGGATACGGAAATGACTCTGTATTCGTCTTTTGTATCTCTGACTACAACCTTTTCAATACCGGCATTGATAACCATACGCTTACACATGCTACAGCACGTAGTTCCGGGCAAAAGCTCGTGAGTATCGGGAGCTATGCAGGCAAGATAGAGCGTGGCACCGAGTGCCTGCTCACGACTTGCCGCTATAATAGCGTTTGCTTCTGCGTGAACAGAACGGCAAAGCTCGTATCTTTCGCCTCTGGGAATATTAAGCTTTTCTCTGTAACAAAATTTGAGATCGCAACAGTTTTTTCTGCCGCGGGGGGCACCTGCGTATCCCGTGGAAACAATAGTATCATTTTTAACTATTATTGCACCGAAAAGACGGCGAAGGCAGGTTCCCCTTTCTGCTACCGTTTGTGCTATGTCGAGATAGTAGTTGTCCTTGGTTACACGTTCCATAATATATTCTCCCTAAAAAATTATCTATAGTATTTGTAGTAGGCAATAACGGTTCTGTATACGCCGTTGTGTTCAATGTCAGGTCCCGAAAGAATTATACCCTCAAGGCTCATAAGCTCGGAGGCTGTCATTTCGGCAATTTTGACTCTGAATTTGACAATTCCGTCGGAAAGAACGATAAGTTCGCCGTCCCTTACCGCAAGACAACCGTCGTGCCCGATAACAATATCCGTATCATTTTCTCTTTCGGTTACATATTTAATATGTTTACCGTTCATGCGGGCAGCCATCTCCTGCTTAAAACGAAGGCTGTTTTCGTTGTGCGGTTTTGTAAGTTTTTTAAAGAGGTTGAACATCTCATTCTCCAAAATACAAAAAGAAAATATTATATCAACATATTATAACATAAAAGCAAGTAATTTTACAATAGGTTTTCTTCATTTTTTATTGTATATAATAAAAACGAAAAAGTATCAAGGAAAATATGTTGTGGTGTGCTGAATCCGGGTAGGGTAAAAAAGCTCGCGAAAAAGGAAGGAGAGAATAGGTGGGAATATGTTTGCGGAGTCGTATGGTGAAAATAAAAAAGTAAACAAGTGGAAATATTGATAAATTGTTGTATAAAATTGCCACAAGAGTACATAATATAAAAGGCTCAATTGACCAGAATTTACAAAGTGAAAAAAAGTTATTTTTTTTTGAAAAAACCTATTGACAAAGGGCGGAGTAGGTGATATAATGGTCAAGCTGTCGCACTTGAGGGTGCGGCGGAGACGGTCCTTGAAAATTGAACAACGAGAGAAAGTACAAAGCACAAAGTATGGAAACAGAAAGTGTAG
>JAZOUV010000036.1:0-3214 GCA_045658315.1 Eubacteriales bacterium | reverse complement strand
GTCTCCCTTGCAAACAGTAATCTGATAAGGCTGACTGTTGCACGCAGAGGGAGACAGCCTTGCACTCTCCAGTATCGCATCAATCTTCTCTTGCTCAACAGCTCTTGTCGCATCATAGCTTCGGCAGGACTGACGGTGATTTGCTATTTCAGTAAAATTCATACCTTTTACCTCTCTCGTTTGTTTTTATATTATAACATATTGTTTTTTTATATTCAATCTTTTTTGGGCTTAGTTTATATTTTTATTGACAAGTTATTTTTGTAATGATAAAATTATTCCATACTAAGCGGGAAGGAAAACATATGAACACGAACAAAATTTTATTTGAAAAATTCAAATTACTAAGCGGAAGTGCTTTAAAGCTTATTGCTATTATAACCATGACTATTGATCATACTGCAATATTACTGGCACGTGAATTTGACTTTATGACACACACTCTCTTTTCATTATTTGGCAGAGAAATGTCTGCTTATTTTATTTTGAGAAAAATCGGCAGATTGGCATTTCCACTATTTTGTTTTTTGATAATTGAAGGCTTCTTACACACAAAAAACCGAAAACAATACGGTATAAACCTTGCGTGTTTTGCCGTAATCTCCGAAATACCATACGATTTGTTTTTTAAAAACAAGCTATTTTATTTTAGTTCTCAAAACATCTTTTTTACACTGTTTTTAGGCTTTCTTGTCCTTGTTATCTTTGAAAGCCAAAAGCCTGATCACATTAAGTTTATTTTTGCTTTTGCAGCAGCTTTTTCCGCACATCTTCTACATTCCTCCTATGGTATAGCCGGAGTTTTGTTTATAGCATTCCTTTATATTTTGAGAAATAATAAATATTTACAAACTCTTCTTGCACTCCCTTTTCTTTCCGGAGGATTTGCCGCTTGGAGTGCATTTATTCCCATTAATATGTATAACGGAAAAAGAGGTTTTATTCAATCTAAAATACTAAAATATGCTTTCTATATATTTTATCCTTTGCATTTGATTATTCTTGATTTGTTATCAAAAATAATATAACTTAAACACAGGAGAACTAATATGACAGATAAAGATTTACGCGAAATACGCAGACGTTTTCGCCCCGACAAAAATAATATAGCTTATATACGTGGCTGCATCGTCAATTCCACAAAGAATATAGTTGCAAATTTTTCACAGCCGTTGGCTACGGTTTCAACCGAGGAATCGGAAAAATTACTTGCCGTAATGAAAAAATCCCTCTCCGGCTCTCTCGGCACAAACCTGATAAACCTTAATTTCAGCACAAAACAGGTCGAAAGCAGCGAAGAACACGGTCTTCTTTCAGCCTTGCGTTCATCGGGACTTAAAGATGAAGAGTCATTAAACAAGTTTTACGCAAAAGTTATTGACAGCGTAAAAATTGAGGGCGGCTTTGCCATTCTTCTGGCTTACGACATCTACGATGTTTTCTCGTATTCCAAAAACGGAGACAAAGACGATGTTTCGTCTCAAATGTTCCCTTACATAATATGTTCTGTCTGTCCTATCAAGCCTTTAACCACCGGTCTCTATTTTAAAAACGAAGACAATCTTCTTCGCTCGGTATCTCTTCAAACGGTACTTGGTGCTCCGGAGCTTGGCTTTATGTTTCCTTCCTTTGATAACAGGGCTGCTAATATTTACAGCACACTTTACTATACAAACGATATTTCCAACGTGCATCCCGATTTTATACAAAATATGTTTAACGTTGACCTGCCTATGTCGGCGGCGGAACAAAAAGAAAACTTCGGCTGCTGTCTGAAAGATACACTTATTGATGAATGTGATCTTGAGGTCGTAAAAATCGTTCACGAGCAGGTTGCCGAGCTTATGGAGGAGCATAAAAGCTCAAAAGACGACGAGCCCTTAGCCCTCTCGAAAGAGACACTGCAAACCGTTCTCCAATATGCAGGTATTGAGCAGGAAAAGGTTGAAGAGTTTGGCAACAAATTTGACGAGCAGTTTGGAAAAAATGCTGAAATTGCACCCAAAAGCATTGTTGATGTAAACAAATTTCACCTTGAAACTGCTGATGTTACTATCAAAGTCAATCCCGAAAGAAAAGACCTCGTTTCGACACAAATTATAAACGGTGTAAAATATATTATGATCCGTGCCGAGGGCGGCGTTGAGCTTAACGGAATAGACATTGATATTAAATAGGGTTAAAAATCTTCAAAAACATTAACCAAAAAGGATTTTTTATGTTTATATGTCCTATATGCAAAGAATGTTTGACAGAAAATGAAAAAGGCTTTGTTTGCCCAAACAATCATAATTTTGACAAGGCTAAACAGGGCTACGTTAATCTGCTTATGTCAAATAAGCAGGGCAATCATGGCGACGACAAGCTTATGGTGCAGGCTCGGCAGTCTTTTCTGGAAAAAGGCTATTACGCACCTATGCGTGAGGCTGTAAATAATATTCTCGGCACAGGTAATACCGTGCTTGACGCAGGTTGCGGCGAGGGATATTATACAAGTCTTTTTGCCGAGCACAACGAGCTTTTCGGAATCGACGTATCAAAAGAAGCTTTAAGGGTTGCTTCACGCAAATGCAAAAATGCCTCCTTTGCCGTTGCAAGCATATATGAACTTCCGTTTCCCGATGAAAGTTTTGATGTTTGCATAAATATATTCGCTCCGGACAGTCCGACTGAGTTTTTGCGTGTGCTGAAGCCTAAAGGCAGACTTATAATGGTTACACCTAAGGAAAATCACCTTTACCGACTGAAAGCGGCGGTATATGACAAGCCATACAAAAACCCATACGTTTCCCCCGAAAGATGCGGCTTTGTTATAAGCTCATCAACCGAGGTCGAATACGAAATAACTCTTGAAAATAACGGGGATATTATGTCTCTTTTTAAAATGACTCCCTATTATTACAATACTTCCGCAGCAGACAGACAAAAATTAGACAAGCTTAACTTCCTCACAACAAGAGTTGAATTTCTTATTACCGAATACCGAAAAATTTGAAAAGTCTTAAAAACACTCCTTTAAAAAACAAATAACGTAAAACAACGAAGAGCCCTTTCCTGCGGGAAGGGCTCTTCGTTATATATATGTGCTGATTCTATGTTTTGTCCTTTATTTTCTGTTTTTTAAATTTTTTTATCATATTTCCTTGCGTTTTTGCCTTCTCACGCGGTTTATGTGGCGTTCAAAATCACCGCTTGTTATCAGCTCTGCCAAAAC
>JAZOUV010000035.1:0-2127 GCA_045658315.1 Eubacteriales bacterium | reverse complement strand
TAAGATTTTTTTGCATCATATCTTGGTCGAGGCCTGTCATACACACCGTAATAAGCATACCACTAAGCACGTATTTCACAAAATTGTTTTTGGCTACCCAGTCTGTAACAATAAAAGATTGTTGGCTTAATGTTTCGCTGAGTGAAAAACTCTCTCCCAATTGATTGTAAGACAATAAAAGCAAAATAATTAGTGCTCCAAGCAAAAAAACAGTTTGTATTACATCAGTTTTAACCAAAGTATGAATGCCACCCACAGATGTGTAGAGGTAGATAAATGCAACCATTAAAATGGCAACCAAAGGGAAAGGAATGCCAAGCGGAGCAAAAATAAAGGTGTGAATAAGAAATGCACTAACGTAGAGTCTGGCAGCAGAGCCAAGTCCTCGGCTCAGTATAAAAAACATTGATGCCGTGCGATAACTATGTTTGCCGTGGCGCAGGCTAAGGTATTCGTAAATATTGGTTAGGTTTAGTTTGTAGTACAGCGGCAGAAGCACTTTTGCCACAATAATATATCCAAGCGAAAACCCAAGCACCAATTGCATATAGGTGAAACCACTACTCGGAGCCATCCCCGGCACAGAAATAAACGATATACCCGAAAGCGAAGCCCCTAGCATACCAAATGCCACCATTGCCCACGACGAATTTCTCTCAGCAGTGAAAAACACATCATTCCCGCTCTGCCTTTTATACAAAGCCACAGCCAAAATAAGCAGTATATATGCAATGAGTATGAATATCATAAGAGAGAAGATGTCATAAAAAGACGTGCAAAGATAATGCATACCTCTCACAATGCAAATAAAATCTTCTTAAAATTAGTTAGGTATTATGTAGAATTTCAGATTGTTGCTTGGGGATATATGCTCATGAAAAGAGGCTGACTAAAAAGTCTATTTGACTTTGAGGTTAGCCTCTTCATCTTTTACCCCCCCCCCTTTTTTTAAAAAAAATATTAATGGACATATCCTACTTTTTGTCCACCCTGCCTAAAAGTGCTAGTATCTTTGTGTGTATAAAAAAAGAGTTCCGTGTGCACCGGAACTCTCTACATCCTTTTTTAAGTGCAGATATAGCGACTAAGCCTATACGGGCACTATTAGGTTTTGCAAAGATATGATATAAAATCGACTTCAACAAGCTAAATTGCTATTTTGGTGCAATTTTTTATTATTTCTGTTGCGTTTATATCTCTTTTTGCATTCATTAAACCTGCAATATCTTTTTCAAGATCTTTTCTTCTTTCAGGAGATATTGTACCAAGGATATACTTAATAACACAAATAGCACCGTTTATGTTGTGTCTGCTGTCGTCGGTAACACCTGCGGGTTTAATTGAAATACCTTTGGCTGTTTGGATATTATAAATGCAGTTTCCGTGGGCGCATTTGTTTCGTATTACTCTTATGGTCTCAAGATAGTTCAAGAACACCTTGATGCTGCACCCGTACCTTTTCGCTATAATGCGTTTTACTTCATCATCTTTAATTGCCTTGTACAAAGATGTCAAATTGCCTAATGTCATAAACTCAATGGTTTTCCATGCAGGCGCATATTTGTCATTTATGTATTTGTTATGGTGGCGCTGTATGACAGGATTGTCTCTCAGGGTTTTATATACTTTCTCTTCAAAAGTGTTTACAAAATTGGTGGCCATTATGTTACTGTCGGCGAACCAAGTGGGGGATTTGACATAATGGTTCGAAACAATATATGTTATTTGTGTACGGATATTTACCTCAATACGGTCAAGGGCGTTTAGTAATATCCTGCGTAAATGTGTGTCAAAGTCATATAGGTCATATATGCTTTTGAACGTTGTACCCTCTTTTACTACGTGTGTTCTGTTTATTAATGAGGGGAAAGTCTTTTCGTATGGGAAAGAATAGAATCCCATTCTATAAAATCCTACATCCAGCAGTATTTCTTTCGCTTTTTCTTCGTTGTCGAAAATGACCCCATATTCTTTCAATAGGGATATTTGTTCATCTATATTATATGCTCTTTTCATAGTAAACAACTTGTATGACAAAGGTAATAAATAACTTTTATATTTAACAATCTTTAGTCAACATTCACTTTATCGTCGATTGCGACTTTGCACTTGATGTTTAAAATTCCA
>JAZOUV010000034.1:0-37477 GCA_045658315.1 Eubacteriales bacterium | reverse complement strand
TTTACTTTAAACCTCCTTCACTACAGTTTATGAAGGAGATATTTTTTTGCTAATAATAGAAGATATAACTATAATTCACATAAAGTAAGCAAAATCTTTGCCTTGCCCTACGGGTAGCAAAGCGTTACCAATGTATTAAATTATTCTCTTCACCCCTGTGTGTTTATATTAAGTAAGCAGACACGTTGTCTTACCTCCCTCCTCAGATGGAGGTATTACAAAGTACCTGCTAACTTAACAAAAGTGCACAGAGGCAAAGTTAATGTTTTTTATATTTTTATGCCTTGCTCTTTACTGAAGTTGACTTTTTTCAACAATACTATCTTAATAAAATCTTAAAGGGTTTCCGTATTGTATCTTAAATTATAAAGTGCTATAATTAACTCGTAAAAAAACAAGAGAAGAGGAAAAAATAATGTACAACGTACTTATATGCGATGATGAAAGGGATATCGTGTCCGCTTTAAAAATATATCTGACCTCGGAAGGCTACAAGTGTTTTGAAAGCTATAACGGCAGGCAGGCTGTAGAGTGTGTAAAAAATAATGATATACACTTAGTTCTGCTTGATATAATGATGCCAATTCTTGACGGAATGGAAGCCTTGACAAGAATAAGAGAGATATCAAACGTTCCCGTTATATTCTTAACGGCGAAGTCCGAGGATACTGACAAAATATTGGGATTGAATGTGGGTGCAGATGATTATATAACAAAGCCGTTTAATCCCGTTGAAGTGACAGCAAGGGTAAAATCAGCATTGAGAAGGTATTTTTCATTAGGCGGCGGAAGCGTAAAAGAAAGTGATTTGACTTTAGGCGGCTTATATTTAGATGATGGAGCAAAAAGGATAACCGTTGACGGAGAAGAGGTTTCTTTGACTCCGCGTGAGTTTGAGATACTGAAATTCTTGATGCAGAACAAGGGCAAGGTATTTTCACCAAAAGAAATATATAGAAGAGTTTGGAAGGAAGAACCGATAGGAGCAGAAAATGCCGTGGCGGTACACATCAGGCATTTAAGGGAAAAGACGGAGATAGACCCCAAGAACCCGCGTTATATAAAGGTTGTGTGGGGGCAAGGATATAAGATGGAGGACAGAGAAAAATGAAGGGATTTGCACAGAATTTAGCGGTAAAGATTATTTCGTTTATACTGTTAGTGATTCTAATTTTTTCGCTTTACGTTTCAGTGGTCGGAATATGTGTGCTGATATCGTATGACGTATACCTTGACGACGGTGCAAGATTGACCGACGAGATATACGAGTCCTATGTGTACAGTTATAAAGGCATATCTATGGCGGAAGATTACTTGAATGATAAGTTCAACGGATATGATACTTATACTACTGAAGGACATTTAGACCCTGAAATTACCAACTTCAGATTCAAGGCGATAGACAGCGAGGGTGTTATACAAGGGTCAAATTTATCTGAAACCGATGAGCTGTATAAGACTTATCATACTGTAATCAACTGTTTTGTATCCGACGGCGGTTCGGTAAATACCCATTACGTTACACTGTCGGGCTATTCAAACGTTGATTCATATATAGCTGATTTTGAAAACGAGGGAAGACTCGTTGTTTCGACAGATTTGAAAGATATGGACGATAACAATGTTTTGCTGAAGCTGATATACAGAACAGGTGAACAGAGAAAGATTGACATTACGTATGGTGCATTGAGAGAACCGATAAAAAAGGATAGCTTATATATCAATTTGCAGTTAGCTAATATAGGAATAGCGGTTAAGGATTCAATATTTGTATATGCTGTGGTTGCATTTTTACTTTGCATATTTTTGTTTACTGTTCTTATGATTGGTGCAGGGCACAAGAAAGGAGTGGAGGGAATACACCTCTGCAAGTTCAACAAGATACCTTTTGATTTGTATTGCTTTGTCAATCTTATAGTTGCTATCTATGCTTTAGAAATAATTTTTGATTATGCATATTCCGATATAGGTGTTTTGGTATTGTTAGGGTTAGGCGTTATATTATTTGCAGCTCTGGCACTCGGTTTGTGTATGTCGTTTGCAGCAAGAGTGAAAACTGACGGTTGGTACAAGAATACGGTAATATACTTTTGCTTCAAATGGGTATTTAAAATAGTGAAGACAGTTTTCAAGGCTTGCGGATATGCACTGACAAGGCTTCCCTTGATAGCCAAGACGGTTTTGGCAATAGTGGGACTGACGTTTGTTGAAATACTGTTTATTGCAATGGGAATGGAAGACTATATACTTCTGTGGTTTGTTGAAAAGATATTTATTGTTCCGTTAATAATATATTTTGCTCTTTGTATGAGAAGTTTGCAGACTTCTGCAAGAAAGATAGCGGCGGGCGATACCGAGCATAAGGTCGATACGCAGTTTATGCTATTGGATTTCAAGGAGCACGGAGAAAATCTGAACGGAATAGGCGACGGACTAAAGATTGCGGTAGATGAAAGCGTAAGAAGCGAGAGAATGAAAGCCGAGCTTATAACCAACGTTTCCCACGATATAAAAACGCCTTTAACTTCAATAATAAACTACGTTGACCTTTTAAAAAGAGAGGGATTAACAGGCGAGAATGCAGAAGAATATTTAGAGGTACTCGAAAGACAGTCGGGCAGACTGAAGAGACTGACTGAAGATTTAGTTGAAGCATCAAAGGCATCTACGGGGAATATACCGATAACCCTTGAGAAGACGGATATAGGAGTACTTCTATCACAGGCTGTAGCGGAATACGAAGAAAGAATGAAAGATAGGGAATTATCTTTGATTATCGATGTAAGCGAAGAGGAGCTGATTGCCGAAGCAGACGGACGGAGAATGTGGCGTGTGTTTGACAATTTGCTGAATAATATCTGCAAATACGCCCAACCGCATACGAGAGTATATATTTCGGCGATGAGAGCAGACGAGGGGATTTCGGTAATATTCAGGAACATATCAAAAGAACCTTTAAATATCGAACCCGAAGAATTGACCGAAAGGTTTGTGCGGGGAGACAGGTCAAGAAATACTGAGGGAAGCGGACTCGGACTGTCAATAGCGAAGAGTCTTACAGAGCTTCAAGGCGGAAGCTTCGATATACAAATAGACGGCGACCTCTTCAAAGTAACCGTAAATATATAAAGCATAATAAAAGCAAGCAGAACAAAAGGCAGAGGGAAAATACCCTCTGCCCAAAAGATGCATATTAAATTAAAGTAAATCTTCTTTATCGATAGTAGGGAGCTTAAGTGTCGGCTTAGGCTCTCTTTTTAGCGGGTCATAGACAAACTTACGGCAAACAAAGTCCTCGCTGACGACGCCTTTATATTTACAGAGCAGATTGGTATCGCTCTTCAGTATCGTTGCATTTTCGCAGAAAAGACACATTTTTATATAGTCTGATTCTTTACGTCTTGCCATAACAAAAACCTCGTTAATTCATCATACTATAACCATTATAAACAAAAGCCCCGCATTTTTCAATACAATTTGAAGATTTTGCAAATAATAATGCAAATAATAGCACAAATAAGACCTTGCAAGGCTTTTGAAAGAACAAACTTTTTGCAACTTAGCCCGTGTTTTGAGGTGATACTGATGCTTTGAAGAATAACGGACAACCCCGACCAGCCCAAAAGAAAAGCCGAACAGAAAACAGAGGCAAAGTTTGTGCCATAGTTTTCAAGAAGAGATATTCCTTTTGTAATTTCAAAAAGACCGATAAAGAATACAGAAATATATTCGTCGGCACCGATTGACGAGAGCAGATTTTCGACCGAGCCGGAAAGACAGGAAAAGAAGCATATAAAGGCACAGATATTGAGCATGGGAACAACGCTGTTTGTAACGGCTTTTGGGATATCCGACACAGAAAAACGCATTTGTGTATCGGATAAGATTGATTGCTGATACGTGTCTTCTTTTTTTAGGAATAGACCTATAATTATTGCGGATATAATTTGGCTGATATAGATGCAGAAAGCAATTTTTTGATTGCAGATTGCGATTCCGACGACTCCAAGCACGAAGGCAGGACCCGTATTTGAGCAAAAGCAAACAAGAGTTTCCGCCTCTTCTTTGGAGATTATATTTTTTTCATAGAGAGAGACCGCAGTTTTTGTACCCAATGGGAAGCCGAAAAGACAGCCCGACAGAAAGGCAACGGAGCTTTCCTTTTTTAATTTAAAAAGGCGGGAAAATGGGACACCGACGACACGTCCCAAACGTTCAGCCATTCCCCACGAGAGCATAAGCTCATTTAAAACCAAAAATGGAAAGAGTGAGGGAATGGCTTTGGTAAGGCACAGGGATAAACCTTGAGAAACCGATATACTTGCCTGAACGGGCGATTTAAGCAGAAAGAAAAACAAAAATACCGTGAGAAACGAAAAAATATTGAACAGAAAACCGCTTTTTGCCTTTGTCATTTAAATATCACGCTCCGCATAAAATGTCTTGATAAATATTATTAAAGAATATGGGGGAATATACTTGAAAAGGGGTATTTACCGAATTTTAAGCGGGATGTCGGAAATAACCGAATTGCCGTTAACAGAAATGTGCCGAGAATTTTCGGCAAGTGTTTCGGGCAGACGTGAGGTTATCGTTGACGGCGTTTTGAGCATAAAAAAATATGAAAGAGAACATATAATACTTGAGGTGTGCGGAGATTATGTACAGATAAGGGGAAAAGAGCTGACTTTGAAGAATTATTATCATACTTCTCTGTGTATTTCGGGAAGGATAGACCTATTGGAATTTGGGGGAGAATGTATATGACAGGGCTTCTTGATTTTGTTTTTGGGACTGTAAAAACAGAGTTAGATGAGAGTAATGCCGAGAAATGTATAAATCTTCTTCACAAAAACGGTATACTGTCAAAAAAGATAAAAAAAGAAGACGGAAAAATTTCCTTTTTTGTGAGGCTTTCAAAATATAAGAAAGTAAGAAGTTTGCTTGACAAATCGGGTATAAAAGTTTATAGTATAAGTGGGAAAGGTTTGCCATTTTTGCTGATGCGTTATAAAAAACGGTACGGCATTGCTGTTGGTGCATTGATTTTTTGCGGAATGCTGTGGATTTCCAAGAATTATGTGTGGCAGATAACCTTTTCGGGCAATGATAATATATCGGATATACAGGTAGAAAAACAGCTTTTAGATTTAGGCTTCGGAGTGGGGACGTATATTCCGAAGATTGATTTCTACAGTCTTTGCAACAGCTTTTTGCAACAGTCGGAGGATTTTTCTTTTATATCGGTAAATATGGAAGGAACTACGGCAAAGGTTGAACTGCGTGAACGGAAGAAAAAGAATGAACAAGAGGAATACGGTGCATCAAATCTTGTTGCGAAATACAGCGGACAGATTGAAAGTATGACTGTATATTCGGGCAAGACCGTAGTTGAAAAAGAGGCTGTTGTAAAAGAAGGGGACTTGCTTGTAAGCGGTTTTTTTGAAAAGACCTACGGGTTTGATATGGTGCGGTCAACAGGGAGCGTTTATGCTTACGTAACGAGAAATTTTGAGGTATACGTTCCTTATGAAAAGGCGGTTAAGGTATATACGGGTAAGAGTCAAAGCAAAACGGAGATTACTTTTTTCAGAAAGAATATAAAACTTTATTCAACCATAAAGAATAGTTTTGAAAAGTACGACGAAGTATGCGACCGAGAGAGGTTAGTGCTTTTTGACAGGGTTAGATTGCCGTTGATAACGACAAAGACCAGCCGTATGGAGTACAAAGAAGAAACGATTAGGCTTGATGAAAAGAGTGCGAGGCAAGAGGCGGAATTACAGCTAAGCAGAATACTTGCGGAGGAATTGTACGGAGCAGATATTCTTGAAAGAACCGTAACCGAGGAGATAACGGATGAGGGATATAAGCTTAACTGCAAGGTGTATTGCATAACCGATATAGCTCTTGAAAAAGAAATAAAAACCAATGAAAATAAACCGTAGAAACGAAAGGAAACACTAAATGTCGGAGAAAATATTGCTAACCGATACCTTTGAACAGACTTCAGTAATATTCGGTAATTTTGATTCAAATGTGCAGATGATAGAAAATGCATTTGGAGTCAGCATAACAAACAGAGATACCGAGAAAACGGCAGGGAATGCCATAGTGGTGTCGGGAGAGCAGGAGAACGTAGAAAATGCCCATGCGGCGTTATCATATTTAAAGAAACTGTCGGTGCTTGATGATACGGTGAGTGAGCAGAATGTTGACTATGTTATCAGTATGATAAAAGATGGCAGAGAAGACGAGCTTGAAGAATACGGCGACGACTGCATTTGCATTACGTCAAGAGGTAAGCCAATCAAGGCGAAAACGGTAGGACAAAAACATTATGTTGATGCAATAAAAAACAATATGGTGGTAATGGGGATAGGTCCCGCCGGAACGGGTAAGACCTTCCTTGCCGTAGCTATGGCGGTTACTGCATTGCGTAACAAGGAAGTCAGCCGAATAATTTTGACACGGCCTGCCGTTGAAGCCGGGGAAAAGCTTGGATATTTGCCGGGGGATTTACAGAACAAGATAGACCCCTATTTAAGACCGCTTTACGATGCTATGTACGAGATGATGGGTGGCGAAAACTATCTTAGGAATCTTGAAAAGGGTGTAATTGAGATAGCTCCCTTGGCATATATGCGAGGAAGAACGCTTGACGATTCGTTTATAATACTTGACGAGGCACAAAATACAACGCCTGAGCAGATGAAGATGTTTTTAACGAGACTCGGGTTTAACACAAAAGCCGTTGTAACGGGCGACATAACCCAGACAGACCTGCCTTTTGGCAAGAAAAGCGGACTTGTTGAGGCAATGAAGATATTGAAGGAAGTTGAGGGAATACACATTCACAACTTTTCGTCAAGGGACGTTGTAAGACACAAGCTCGTACAACGTATAATCAACGCATACGACAAGTACGAAAAAGAGAATATGGAAAAGGCAAAGACACAGAAGATTATAAGAAGAACGGTAAATTAAGATGAAAGTAACTTATTATATAACAAATGAACAGGAAAAGATAGAGTATGTTCCCGAATATGAGGAGCTTATAAAGAAGGCGGTAGAGGGAACTTTGGAATACGAGGGTTTTGACAATGACTGCGAGATTTCCATAACCTTTACCGACAACGAGAATATAAGAGAACTGAACAAAGAATATCGTGATATAGACAGAGAGACCGACGTTTTGTCTTTCCCGATGGACGAGGACGATATGCTCGGAGATATAGTTATATCGCTTGAAAAGGCAAAGGAACAGGCAGAAGAATACGGACACTCAATAGAGAGAGAGATATCTTTCTTGTGCGTACACTCTTGTTTACATCTTCTCGGTTATGACCACGAGACAAGTGAAGAAGACGAAAGAGAAATGTTCGCAAAACAAGAGGAAGTATTGAAACAAATAGGACAGATTAGATAATTAAAACTTTGAAGAGGTAGAAATGAAGAGAACAGCTTTTATTGCGATAGTAGGCAGACCGAATGTTGGGAAATCGACTTTACTTAACGCACTTATGGGCGAGAAGATAGCGATAGTGTCGAAAAAGCCCCAGACTACCCGAAACAGAATAACGGGTATTCTGACAAAGGGAGACGACCAATACGTGTTTCTCGATACTCCCGGTATGCATAAGCCCAAGACAAAGCTTGGCGACATTATGGTAAAGAATGTGCGTAAGACGGTAGGCGAATCGGACGCTGTAATACTTGTGGTTGATGCGTCGTATGCACCGGGACAGATAGAAGAGGGCTTTATTGAGAGAATAAAGAAGCAGGAATTACCTGCTATACTTGTAATAAATAAGACCGACAAGACAGACGGAGAGCAGATAGGGGAGACCATAAAGGCATATTCCGCCCTGCACGATTTCAAGTCAATAATACCCATATCTGCGGTAAATAATGACGGAACGGACATAGTTTTGAAGGAAGCCGAAGTATTTCTCAGCGAGGGAGAATGGTTTTTCCCCGAGACAGCGTTGACCGACCAACCCGAGAGACAGATAGCAGCCGAGATAATAAGAGAGAAGCTTCTCCGCATTTTAGACGAGGAGATTCCCCACGGAACCGCTGTAATAGTTGAGTCCTTTGAAGAGGGACAAAAGATACTGAAGATTAATGCGACCGTATACTGTGAAAAGGAGACTCACAAGGGCATAATAATCGGCAAGAGGGGAGAGACCCTAAAGAAGATAGGAACATATGCAAGAGAGGATATGGAAGCCTTTTTTGATACAAAGGTATTTTTAAATATTTGGGTAAAGGTAAAGGAAAATTGGAGAGATTCACAGTCTGTGATATCCAATTTCGGTTTTAAGCTTGACTGATGGCAGAAAACGATTTAATTAAGGTAAAGGGAATAGTAACCAGAGCAGTTCAGTATAAGGATAACGATAAGATAATAAGCGTATTGACGGCAGAATACGGACTTATATCC
Organism: Eubacteriales bacterium; assembly: GCA_045658315.1. Classification (GTDB taxonomy): domain Bacteria; phylum Bacillota; class Clostridia; order Oscillospirales; family CAG-272; genus RGIG1995. The sequence goes on along the minus strand of JAZOUV010000034.1, from coordinate 29,031 downwards.
GTTTACTGTCATGGTGCAAAAAGCAACAAGAGCAAATATCTTACGTCAACGAGGCTGTTTTGTTACTCGGAGTTTGTGCTGACAAGAAAAAAAGACTTTTACTATATAAAAGAGGCGGATTACATAGAAGCTTTTTTTGATATGGTAAACAGTATGGACAAGCTGTTTTTGGGTCAGTATTTCCTTGAAGTTGTAAACGAAATATGTGTTGAGGGCGAAAGACAGGACGGTGTTTTGCGTCTATTGCTCAACGCTCTTTATGCTTTATCCTTCGGTTTGTTTCCGCCGACAAAAATAAAGAGTGCATTTGAATTACGCATTTGTGTAGAGATGGGGGTCGGACCAAGCATATCTTTGTGCCGTAACTGCGGAGCAGTAGGGGAAGAAATATATTATTTTGACTTAGTCAACGGAGATATGCTCTGCAAAAGTTGTCTTTTTTCGTATGAAGAAGAGCAGAAGTTTGCTTACGATGCCGATAATACGGGAACTTATATTGCAGTAGTGCCGTCGGTGGTTGTAGCTATGCAGTACGTTGCGAATACGAAGATAGAGAGGCTGTTTTCGTTTATGCTGAACGAAGAACCGTTTAGGGATTTCTCAAATATATGCGAGAAATATTTGCTTCATCAGGTAGGTAAAACTTTCGTTACCCTTGATTTATATAACGAACAGATAAAAGAATAGAAAAATAGGAAAAATAGAAAAAATAGGAAAAAAGAGAAAAGATATGGCATTTGAAAAAGCATTAAAAACACTTGAATATGACAAGATTCTTGACATTCTTGCATCGTTTGCTCATACCGAGGGGGCGAAGGCAATGGCGAAGACGCTTGTGCCATCGAATGACACTTGGGAAATAAAGTATACACAGAGCCAGACGACTGATGCTTTGGAATATTTGAATAAGAACGGTATGCCTTCTTTCGGGAATGTATCGGACGTGTCGTATTCGATAGATAATGCGAAAAAGGGTGGCGTTTTGTCTCCCAAAGCCTTGCTTGAAACAGCTAATGTACTTCGCACGGCGAGAGGGCTTCTTGAATATTCAAAGTGTGATATAAAAGAAGACAACGGGCTTAGAGAAATATTTGACCGTCTTTATACCGATAAAAATCTTGAAAACAGAATATTCAGAGCGTTACCCTCGGAAGATACTGTTGCCGATGAAGCAAGTTCGGCTTTGGCGGATATAAGAAGAAAGATAAGAAACACGAATACGAAGATAAAGGATACTTTACAGAAGTATATAAACAGCCCTGTTTATTTGAAGTATTTGCAGGAGAATATTATAACGATAAGAAACGGCCGTTATGTTATTCCGGTAAAGGTTGAGTATAAGAATGAAGTAAAGGGACTTGTACACGATACTTCATCTACCGGTTCGACGTTGTTTATAGAGCCTATGCCGGTTGTTGATGCAAACAATGAACTGCGTGAGCTTGAAAACAAAGAAAAGGTTGAGATAGAGCGTATTTTGTATATGCTTTCGTCAGCCTGTGCGGATTTTGCAGAAGAGATAACGCTCGATTACGAGAATATAACAGTACTTGCATTTATATTTGCCAAGGCGGAGATGTCGGTGTCGATGAAGGGCTGTAGTCCGACGATAACCGAAAAGAGAGAGTATAACCTTGTTTCAGCAAGACACCCCTTGCTTGATAAGAGAAAGGTTGTGCCGATATCAGTGTCGCTCGGAGGCGATTTTGATACCCTTGTAATAACCGGTCCCAATACCGGCGGTAAGACGGTATGTTTAAAGACGATAGGACTGCTTGCACTTATGGCACAGTCGGGACTTCATATACCATGCTCGGAATCGTCATCGATATGCGTTTTTTCCGATATACACGCCGATATCGGCGACGAGCAGAGTATAGAGCAGTCATTGTCAACGTTTTCTGCACACATGGTCAATATAATTAAGATAACAGAGAACGTATCAGCCGAATCACTGGTGCTTTTTGATGAGCTTGGTGCGGGAACAGACCCTGTTGAAGGTGCGGCACTTGCAATGGCTGTGCTTGAATATGTAAGAAGTAAAGGAGCTTTATGTGCGGCTACAACGCACTATGCGGAGCTTAAGGCGTACGCACTTGAAACGGAGGGCGTAACGAATGGCTCGTGCGAGTTTGACGTTAATACGCTGAAGCCGACATATAGACTGATTATAGGTACACCCGGAAAATCCAATGCATTTGAGATATCCTCGAAATTAGGACTTGACGGAACTATAGTAGAACACGCAAGACAGCTTGTTTCAAAAGAGAACAAGAAGTTTGAAGAGGTTATAGGCAGACTTGACGAGAGCCGAATGGAGCTTGAAAACCGTACTGAAGAAGTCGAAAAAATGAAGGCGGAATTTGAAAGCTACAAAAAAGAGGCGGAAAGCCGTATTTTCGAGGCAGAAAAAAGGGCAGAGAAGGAGCTTAAGACCGCAAGAGAACAAGCGGCAAGAATATTGGGAAGTGCAAGGAATACGAGCGACTTTGTGCTTGAACAGCTTGATAAACTGAAGAAGCAGAAGGACGCCGAGAATGCTGCAAAAACGCTTGAAGAGCAGAGAAATATAATCAGGACAAGGCTGAAGTTTGCCGATGAGGAGATAGACCCCGTAATTGAGCGTAAGGTCAGTGAGGGATATGCTTTGCCGAGAGCTTTGAAGATAGGCGACGAGGTGTTGCTGGTTAATATAAATAAACTCGGAACTGTAACGAAATTACCTAACGCAAACGGAATGGTTGAGGTGCAGACGGGGAATTTGAAGACAAAAACGAATATATCAAATCTTGTTTTAAACGAGAGCGTAAAGAAGATAGAGGCAAAGAAAGAAAAAGCAAGAGTGAGTGCTGTTGCATCATTTAAGCGTGATTTCAAGCCGACAATCGACGTAAGAGGTCAAACGGGCGACGATGCATGGTTTATGATTGACAAATATTTTGACGATGCGAAGATATCGTCGGTTAAGTCGGTTACGATACTTCACGGCAAGGGCACCGGAGCGTTGCGTACGGCTATATGGAAGTATCTGAAAAAGGATAACCGTGTTGAGTCATTCAGGGCAGGTAAATACGGGGAAGGCGACTACGGAGTAACGGTGGTTGACTTGAAATAAGATAAAAAAGGAAGAGAGACAAAATGGACGAATTACTCGGTAGAATAAACGAACTTGCGAAGAAGGCGAAGGAGAAAGGGTTGACTGTTGAGGAACAGGCAGAGCGAGACCAACTCCGAGCCGAATATATAAAGCAGTTTCGTGCATCGATGCGTGGCATACTTGACAATACTTATGTACAGTATCCCGACGGCAGAAAAGAAAAAGTAAAGAAGAAACAATAAGCAGACAGTGCAAAAAAGCACTGTCTGCCGATAAAATATTACTTTGCGAATAGGTTTAGATATTTTCAAATATCGCATATTCTTGATTGTTTAACGCTTTGTAAAAATCGTCTTCGTTTTTTACTGTCCAAACAAATTTAGGTGCTTTGTAAAGCTTTGTTGTGAGAATAACAGGAAGGGCATTTCTGTCTTTTTGGTTAAAAGCTATAAAGTTTGGCTTTGTAATAAAGTTAAAAGCCATAGAAGATAAAACAATATTTATAACCGAATATTTTTTCTTATCTCTGCAAACGTTTGTATAGAGCTGACCGCAAAATACGTTTGGGAGATATTTTTTTATAGATTTAACAAGCAGAGGGTTAAACGATTCGATACAGTAATCGCCGTTATATTCGGATAAAAGCTCGGCAACCTTTTCACAAAGAGAAGTATCAAGATTTTCGCCCTTTAGTTCGACAAGCAAAGGCACTTTTCCGTTGACAGTATCAAGAACTTGACGGAAGGTGGGAATAGTTTGCTCTGTATTATTAAGACGTATTTTTTGAAGCTCCGCTGAGTTTACGTCGGACAGCTTTTTGTCAACACCTGTCATACGTTTGAGTGTATAGTCGTGGAATACTGTAACTATTCCGTCTTTTGAGAGTTGAAGGTCAAGCTCAATACCGTACCCCTTTTCAATCGCACACTCAAACGCCGCCATAGAGTTTTCGGGGATATTTCCCCCGTGAAGACCTCGGTGGGCATAATTGCACAGCAGTTTCGGGTTATATTTCTTATGTATTTTCGGTTTCACCAAAACGAAAGAATATAACAGTATCAGAAAAATAACGACATCTAAGATAACAATAAAATATATCATAGTTTAATCGACGTCCAAAGCTTCGAGTTTGCTTTTTTTGGGTATAGGTTTTGAATCGCCGTGTTTAACGAACAGCATTGTAACAAATGAAAATATAACGAATGCCGTACCGAACGCGAAGAACATATATCTCATACCGAAAAGGTCATAGAGGAAGCCCGAGAATATGGGGGCAACTATCTGGGCAGCCATAGAAGCGGTGTAGTAATATCCTGTATATTTACCGACGTCGCCGCCCTTTGCGAGTTCAACAACCATAGGGAATGAGTTGACGTTTATGGTAGCCCAACCGATACCCGCGAGACTGAAAACGGGGTACATTATAGCTTCAGGGGTGTTAGGTGTAACGAAGTTACCGATAAAGAATGCAGCCGCGAGAATAATAATACCTGCAAGAATAGTTTTTCTTCTGCCGAATTTAGAAGAAAGAATACCGAGAGGGATATACGAAACTATAGCCGCCGCTTGAGCGACAATAAGAGTAAAATTGAAGTCAAAGCCGAGGATATTGGTAGCATACACCGAATATTTGCTTGTAATTGAGTTGTAGCCGATATACCAAAGGGCAACGGAAGCGAGTATAAGAAGGAGAGATGTCAATTCACCCTTTGAGAGTTTGCGTGAAGAATCGGCTGTTGCAGATTCTTCTTCAGCTTCGAGAAGCTTGGTTTGTTCTTCCGTTTCTTCAGCCCACTTTTTTTCTTTAACCGAAAGCAAGAAGATAATGAAGCCCGCAAGCATAACCCCACACACTGCGATAACGTAGCCTGTATATTCCATATAATAATTTTTCGAGGTAGCAAACACCATACCGAGAACAAGAACGATAATACCGCCTGCCGTTCCGGTGAGGTTGATGATAGCGTTAGCTTTTGAACGTAGGGGCTTGACCGTAACGTCGGGCATAAGAGCGACGGCAGGTGAACGGAAGGTAGCCATAGCAACAAGCACAACAAGGACTGTTGCGATAAAGCCGATAAGAGGCAGAGGATTTTCCATAGTTAATTCAAGAGTAAGCTGTCTAATGTATTCGGAATATTCTGCCGAGGACATAGCACCTTGCTGAATTTCGGGAATACCCGAGGCGATTACTTTTGCGAGTTGATAGTTGTCTATGAATGTAAGAGCGATAAAGAAGATTATAGAGGCTATGGTGCCGAAGAAGATAAAAGGCGTTCTTTTACCGTATTTAGTGTCGGTTTTATCGGAGATAGCACCAAATATAGGCAACATAAATACTGCGAGTACGTTGTCAATAGACATAACAGCTCCCGAAGCCGCCTGAGTCAGACCGAAGTGATTTGTAAGTATAAGAGGGATTATGGCATCATAGGCCTGCCAGAAAGCAAGTATAAGAAAGAAAGCCATACCCACAAGAAGCGTGCGTTTGTAATTAAGTTTCATAAAACTATCCTCGTAAAAATTATTTTTTATATTGTATCATATAGTTCCAAAAAAATCAATTAAAAAAAGCAAAACGCCGATTTTTACACCATTTCTCGCAGTACATGCCGTATATTTTTTATTATTCATAAGGGTTGAAAAAGGAAAAGATATGTGATATAATCATTTGCAAAATTATAAGAAATTTCAAACGGAGATAGTTTATGAAAAATCAATTTTCATATTACATAAAAAATTTACTAATGCCGTGTCTTACATTTTCGATTATCACCGGCATATTGTCAACGCTTCTGATAACTTTGTTTCAATGGTCTGCCGAGCAGATAATACATATATCAGTTAAAATTTACCATGCCGTTCAAACAAATCCGCAATGGCTTCCTTGTGTACTACTCGGTGCTGCTGTTATCGGTTTTGTATCAAGCGTTATTCTAAGCGTTTCCGAAAGTTGCCGAGGTGGTGGAATTCCCACGTCGATAGCTGCAATTCAAGGTATAGTGAGCTTCAGGTGGCTTACAAGCATTTTATTGCTTCCATTTTCTGCACTGCTGTCATTTTTGTGCGGTATTCCTCTCGGAACAGAGGGTCCTTCCGTCCAGATGGGTACCGGTGTGGGTGATGGGGTGATACAACTTTTCGGCAGAAAAAAATATAAGGGGTGGAGACGATATATTATGACCGGAGGTGCTTCTGCGGGTTTTTCTCTCGTAACCGGAGCACCCATAACTTCAATTCTTTTCTCAATGGAAGAACTTCACAAACGCTTTTCACCGCTACTTTTTTCTGTTGCATCGATATCCGTAATATCAAGCCAAATAGCGTCGCGGATACTTGCTCATTTCGGTTTTGCATCAGTGGGGCTGTTTCACATTGATGAGATTGAGGCAATTCCTGTATCGCTCTTTTTTATTCCTCTTATCATAGGGGTGCTCTGCGGAGGCTGTTCGATATTATTTTCAAAAATCTACCATAAGATTGACAAATTGATTCGTGTAAAACTTGCAGGGATTTCTGTAAAAATAAAATTTCCCATTATTTTTGTCGGCACGGTATTGATAGGTCTTTTAATTTCCGAGATTTTAGGAACGGGACATTCTCTTATAGAAAATATTTTTGAACGAAAGATTGTATGGTATATACTAATCATCGTTTTCCTCGTTAGATTAATTTTGATGATGATAGCAAATACCGCAGGCGTAACAGGCGGAATATTTCTTCCGACACTTGCGTTTGGGGCTATTATCGGTTGTCTTTGCTCAGAGGCGTTTGTTTGGTTGGGGGGAATTGACAACGAATATTACGTTCTGTTTGTTATCCTCGGATTGACTTCTTTCCTTGGTGCTGTGTCGCGAATACCTATGACCGCTTGCGTTTTTGCAATAGAGGCTTTAAGCGGGGCAAACAATATTTTACCCATAATTATTTCTACAACCGCCGCATTTCTCATTGTAGAGGTATCGGGAACAAAAGATTTTACCGACACCGTTGTGGAAATTAAAGAACACGCAATACATAAAGGAAAAAAGCCGCATATTATTGAAGTACCGCTGACGGTATATGAAAATTCCTTTGTAGTAGGCAAGGAGTTGCGTGATATTCTGTGGCCTGCGTCCTGTGCTGTGCTCTCTATATACCGCACCTCAGAAAACAAACACAAACTCCCCATAGCCGTAGGAGATGTTATCACCGTTCGCTATAAAACATACGACTCAGTTGCAACCGCCGAAGAATTTGAGATTTTGGTTGGGGATCAATCCGAAGACATCGATCGTATTATGCGTCCGGTATAATGCATTTAGATAAACTAAATCAAACAGAGAGGAATGGGCAAATCCCCTTCCTCTCTGTTGTATTAAAAAAAGAAAGACACCACTTAGACTGCGATATCTTTCATTTTTGTGAACGGATTACAAAGCGAAGCAATATTTCACCCACCCGTAAGGGTGGATTTAGTTGAAAAAAGCACTTGCTACTGCAAGTGCTTTTTTGGCTGCGGAACTAGGATTCGAACCCAGACAAACAGAGTCAGAGTCTGCCGTGCTACCGTTACACAATTCCGCACCAACGGCGTATATTATATCAAAATAAAATTATTTTGTCAATAGTATTTTTAAAAAATCTTTATTGAAAAAAATTTTATAATATGCTATAATACTTTTCGATAAAATGCAACAAAGAAAGGGTGCGGTTAATATGTTAAAAATCGGTAATATAGAGTTAAAGCACGGCTTGTTTCTTGCACCGTTGGCGGGTGTATCGGATCGGGCATTCAGAAGCGTATGCCGCAAATTTGGGGCGGAATGTACCGTGTCGGAAATGATATCGGCAAAGGGCTTGCATTATAACGATACGAAAACTGCTGTACTTGCCGCTTTTTCCGAAGACGAAGCACCTTTTTTTGTACAGATATTCGGAAGCGAGCCCGAGATAATGGCAGAATCGGCAAAAAAACTTGCGACGAATAATTATAAGGCTTGTCAAAACACCTGTTTGCCCTCGGGAATTGATATAAATATGGGCTGTCCCGTACCCAAGATTGCAGGTAACGGCGACGGAAGTGCATTGATGAAGAATCCCAAGCTTGCAGGAGAGATAGTCAAGGCGGTGTCGAGTGCGGTTGAGTTGCCTGTAACGGTAAAGATAAGGGCAGGGTGGGATGACGAGCATATAAACGCTGTTGAAGTGGCACGCATTGTTGAAGAAAACGGTGCTAAGGCAATATGTGTACACGGCAGAACGAAGGTGCAAATGTACCGTGATCCTGTCAACATTGATATTATTAAAGAAGTGAAAAATGCAGTAAGTATTCCCGTTGTTGCGAATGGCGGCATAAATTCAGCCGAAGATGCAAAGAAGATGCTTGATTATACGAAATGCGACGGACTGATGATAGCGAGAGGGGCAATGGGAAATCCGTTTTTGTTTGAGGAAATATCGGCATATTTAGAGGGCAGAGAATATAAACAGCCAATAATGGAAGAACGGCTTAATGTTGCAATGGAGCATATAAAACTTATGATAAGCCACAAGGGTGAGTATACAGGCGTTATGGAAGCGAGAAAGCACCTTGCATGGTATATCCAAGGGCAAAAGGGGGCAGCGTCCGCCCGCGAAAAAGTAAACCGAGCTGCTACGTTAGAGGAGCTTGAAAATATAGTAAAAGATTATTTGCAGGCCTTTAGATAATTAATTTCTTTTTACAGAGATTATACGAAATTGCTTAGACACAGACTTGTTGACGACAAGCCCTTGATAGAATAATACATAAAAACAGTAAAGCATATAAACCGCCTTTTGGGAATATAATTTTCTTGAGGTGGTTTTTTTGAATTACAGGCTATTAATCATAATCGTTGCTGTAATATTGATGATACTTGCTCCTACGGTAGGGGGGATGATAGCGGATGGACAGGCGTTAAAGAATGCGAAGGAAGAGGAGTTTGATAAGAGTGATCTGCCAAGTGTTACAGTTGATTTGTACATAACGTCAACAGGCGAAAAAAGAAAAATGGCACTTGAAGAATATGTGACGTGCGTACTTCTTGCCGAGGTTCCGTCATATTACGAAAGTGAGGCTTTGAAGGCTTTAGCTGTAGCAGTCAGAAGCTATTGTCTCAGAAGAATAGAAACGGAGAAAAAGGAAATGAGACATTTTTCTGCCGATGTATGTGACGATTATACGCATTGTATGGGATATATTTCTCTTTCTGAAGCCTCAATGTTATGGGGAGAAGACAACGTTGATGCATACTATAAAATTGTTAATAAAGCTGTTAATGAAACGAAAGGGGAGGTGCTCAGTTACGGCGGAATGATTGCCGATGCCGTATTTCACGAATCGTCAAAGGGGGTAACGGAAAGTGCGGAAAATGTGTGGGGTTTTGAAATTCCGTATCTGATAGCGGTGGAAACTCCGGAAACGGCTGTTGAAACTTTTGTTGAATATACCCCCGAAGAATTAAAAAGTATACTTGAAAAAGAGGGAATTCTTGGTAATTTTAACGACAGTCCGGAAGGGTGGATAGGTTTTGTCGAAAAAAACAAAAACGGTAGAGTAAATATGTTGGAAATAGCAGGGGTGAGAATAACCGGCAGAAGAGTCAGAGAGAAATTGGGGCTTTCTTCTTCAAACTTTGAATTGACCTGTGAAGATGGGAAATTCAGAATTAAAACAGTGGGATCGGGACACGGAGTGGGAATGAGTATGGAAGGGGCAGATTGTTTTGCCGACAAAGGAATGGATTACAGAGATATACTTATGCACTATTATCCGGGGACTGAATTGTGTTTGTTTTCCGATTAGTATTGCAGAAAATTATACAATGTGTTGAAATGTTAAAAAAAATGTGTATAATAAAGAGGATAGGTTATTTATAAGATAAAATGAGGTGAGACAGATGTTGGAGAAAGTAAAGATAACCGATGGCGTGATGCTGAATATTATAGCTACGGATAAATTTAAAACCAATTATCTTTCGTTTAATTTCGTACAGTATCTTGATAAGGAAAAGGTATCCCTCAACGCACTGGTTCCTCAGGTGTTGCTTCGAGGAACTAAAAAACACAGGGATATTGCAAGTATAAAGATTGCTCTTGACGAGTTGTATGCGGCATCGGTAGAGGGAAAGATATTTAAACGGGGCGAATATCAGATATGCGGAATAAATGCAAGCTGGCTTGCCGACAGGTATTCAATAGACGGAACGAAAATAACCGACGGTACGATTGATATGCTTGAAGAGATTTTGTTTGAGCCGTATACCGAAAACGGAGTGTTTTCCGAGAGCTATGTTGAGAGCGAGAAAAAAGACCTAATAGATGATATCAGAGCACTTATAAACAATAAAAACGGCTATGCGGTAAGACGTTGTAAAGAAGAAATGTGTTATAACGAGGCTTATGGTATAAGCGAATACGGTGATGAGGAGTCTGTGAAAAAAGTAACCGCTGAAAAGCTTTTTTTGGCATACAACGAGCTTTTGGAGACTTCGAGAATTGAAATATTTTACGTTGGAAGCGGAGATAAAGACAGTATTTGCAACAGAATAAGAAGAATATTCGACGGAAAATACCGCAACTACGTGGAGCCTGAGAAGACAAAAGTAAAGTATGGCGTAAAGAAAGTCAGAAACGTAACCGAAAAAATATCTGCGGCTCAGGGAAAGCTGTCACTTGGCTTTAGAACGGGCAGTGTTGTCGGGGACAAAGATTACAGAGCATTTCCGGTGTTTGTTGAGATGTACGGAAACTCTTCCGTAAGCAAGCTGTTTATGAACGTCAGAGAAAAGCTCAGTTTATGCTATTATTGCCGTGCAATTCCCGACGGAATGAAGGGTGTTATGGTTGTAACAAGCGGTATTGAGGTTGCCAATAAAGAAAAGGCACAGAACGAGATATTGGCACAGCTTGAAAATATAAAGCAAGGCAATATAACCGAAGAAGAGTTGATTCTTGCAAAGAAATCGCTGAAAAATGCGTATAATGAGCTTAACGACAGCCCGCCTGCATTGGAAGGTTGGTATCTTACAAGAAGTCTTTCCGGTTTTTCGGATTCTCACGAAGATGTGTGTGCAGACTTCATGGACGTTACCAAAGAAGATGTAATTAACATTGCTCGAAAAGTGGAGCTTGATATCGTTTATTTTCTTGAAGGAATGGTGACGGGAGAGGGGGAAGATGGCGATGAGTGAAAGAATTGTAAGAAGCAATGAATTTTTAGGCGAGAGCTACACAAGAATAAGCCACAAAAGCGGACTTGACGTTTATGTTTTTCCGAAGAAGCTGACTACTGCATTTGCCGTTTTTGGTACGAAATACGGTTCTATAGACAATAAATTCAGAATAAAGGGAGAAAAAGATATAACCGAGGTTCCGAATGGCATTGCCCATTTTCTTGAGCATAAGCTTTTTGATAATGAAAACGGAGTTGATACTTTTTCCAGATATGCAGAGACGGGAGCAAGTGCAAATGCATTTACATCCTTTGAAAAGACAGCATATTTGTTTTCGTGCACCGAGCATTTTGAGCAGTCTCTTGAAATATTGCTTGATTTTGTAACCAAACCATATTTTACCGAAAAGTCGGTGCAGAAGGAGCAGGGGATAATCGGTCAGGAAATAAAAATGGGAGAGGACAACCCTGCAAGAGTTCTTTTCTTTAATATGCTTGAGGCTATGTATAAGAGTCATCCGGTAAAAATAAGTATTGCGGGAACCGTTGATTCTATTGCAAAGATAGATGCCGAACTGCTTTATAAGTGCTATAACGCCTTTTATAATTTGCATAATATGGTGCTTTGTGTGTGCGGCGACATAGATGTTGACAGTGTTCTTTGTGTGTGTGACAAGGTACTCAAAAAAGCACCCGAGTGTGATATTGAGAGGATATTTGACGAAGAACCGGCAAATGTTTCAAAAACAAGAATAACGGCAAAAATGCAGGTTGCAAAGCCTTTGTTTGATATAGGTATAAAGGATAACAGAATACCGACAGAGCCTTATGAGAGATTGAAAAAGGCGGCGGGTATGGCTGTGTTGAACGAGATGCTTTTCAGCAAGAGCAGTAAGATATTCAACGAGCTGTACGACGAGGGTCTTATATCAAATAGTTTTGAGTATTGCTACAGTATAAGCGAATCTTTTGCTTTTAATGAACTTTCGGGTGAGGCAAATGAACCCGAAACGGTTTACGGGAGAATTTTTGATTATATAAAAGATAAGCAGAAAACCGGTCTTGACAAAGCCGAATACGAAAGATGCAAGAAAGTTATTTACGCAGATTTTATAAAGCTGTTTGACAATACTGAGGAAATTGCATACGAGCTTATGAGCTATATATTTGAAGGATGCGACTTGTTTGACTATTCGGAAGCGGTAAAGGGACTGACTTTTGAAGATGTTGAGGATTTGCTGTCGGTAATGTTTGACGAAGAGTTTTTTGCGATGTCAACGGTATTGCCGGTTTAAGAGGGATGTGAAATAATGAATAATTATATATCCTTTCCGGGATTGGGAATAGAAGAGTTTGCAGTGAAAGAGGTTGCTTTTTCGCTGTTTGGCAGAGATGTTGCCTGGTACGGTGTTATAATAACCGTAGGAATTATTCTTGCTTCAATGTACGTGCTGAACAGAGCTAAAAGATATGAGGGCATAAAAGAGGACGATATACTTGATCTTGCCCTCTACATAATACCGATATCGATATTGGGTGCAAGGCTTTACTACGTGCTGACGAGCCTCGAACAGTATGATACGTTTATGGAAATGATAGCGATATGGGAAGGCGGACTTGCGATATACGGTGCGGTGATTGCAGGTGCATTGACGGCTCTCGTATTCTGTTTGATGAAAAAGATAAAGATTATGAAAATGTACGATATGCTTGTTCCGGCAGTTATGATTGGGCAAATTGTGGGCAGGTGGGGCAACTTTGTTAATGCGGAAGCCCACGGCGGTGTTACCGACATATTTATAAGAATGGGTATCCGTACCGAGAATATGGCAGAAGCTATTTACGTACACCCGACGTTTTTATATGAGTCCTTATGGAATTTAGTTGGCTTTTTGCTTATAAACTCGTATTACAAAAAGAAGAAATATCACGGCGAGATATTCTTTATGTATATTACATGGTACGGCTTCGGCAGGTTTTTGATAGAGGGACTGAGGATAGATAGTTTGTATGTAGGGCCTTTCAGGATATCCCAGGTTATAGGTCTCGTATCGTTTATCGTGGGACTTGCATTTTTGGTTTTGTTTCGCTTCAAAAAAGAAAGAAAACCAATACTTGAAAAAGAAGGAACCATAGTATCTAAAAAGAATAAAAAAGGTGAGGAAGGTAAAAATGGCAAAGATAATTGACGGTAAGGCTATTTCAGCCGCTATAAGACAGGAGATATCCGAAGAGGTTGTAAAAATGAAAGCGGAGAAGGGGATAGTTCCCGGACTTGCTGTGATAATCGTTGGAGAAGACCCTGCATCTCAGGTTTATGTAAGGAACAAAAAGAAGGACTGCGACGAGACGGGAATCAAATCTATCGTTCACGCACTTCCCGAAAATACAACCGAACAAGAGCTTATTGCGTTGGTACATAAATTAAATAATGATGACAGTGTGCACGGTATTATAGTTCAGCTACCATTGCCTAAGCACCTTAATTCCGACCTTATTATAAATAACATTGATGTGAGCAAGGACGTTGACGCTTTTCACCCATATAATGTGGGGAAGATAATGATAGGAGACTACGAGCTTTTGCCATGCACTCCCGCAGGAGTTATGGCTCTGCTTGAAAGAAGCAATATTGAAGTTGCCGGCAAGAACTGCGTTGTAGTAGGTAGAAGCAATATTGTAGGCAAGCCTCAGGCGATGATGCTGCTTCACAAGAACGGTACTGTTACCGTTTGCCACAGTAAGACGAAAAACTTGGCGGAAATTTGCCGTTCTGCTGATATACTTGTTGTTGCTATAGGCAGAGCGAAGTTTATTACCGGCGATATGATCAAAGAAGGAGCTGTAGTTATTGACGTGGGTATGGACAGAGATGAAGACGGTAAGCTTTGCGGAGATGTTGATTATGAGTCTGCGGAGAAGAAGGCCTCTTATATAACCCCCGTTCCCGGCGGAGTGGGTCCTATGACAAGAGTAATGCTTTTACAGAACACTTTGACAGCGGCAAAGAGAAGATTGACAGATTGAATATAGTTTATGTTTTTTGAAAATATTTGTCAAAAAAGACTTGACAAGTAAGGTCGAGTAGTGCTATAATATACTGCCGCATAATGTATAGGTCTGAAAAAGGCATGGATTTACAAGTGCTTTACCTATATTAGCGAGATTAAAAAGGAAGAGAGGTGCTTTTCGTGTTTGCAGTTATTGAAACAGGCGGAAAGCAGTACAAAGTCACAGAGGGTGATATCCTTTTCATCGAGAAACTCGGTGTTGAAGACGGAGAAAAAGTTACTTTTGACAAAGTAATGGCTGTATCCGAAGGTGAAAAGACAACTGTAGGAGCTCCTTATGTTGAGGGTGCAACAGTTACTGCTAATGTTATCAAATCCGGCAAGGGCAAGAAGATTTACGTTATGACTTACAAGCCCAAGAAGAACGAGAAGAAGAAAAAAGGTCACAGACAGCCTTACACTAAAGTTCAGATTGAAAAAATCAACGGCTAAGGCATGATTAAGTTTACTTTTTTCAAACGTGATGGAGTTTATTACGGCTTTGAAGAAAAAGGTCATGCAGGATACGCTGAATCGGGCGAAGATATTGTTTGCTCGGCGGTATCGGCGATGACAATGCTTATAATAAATGCCATCGAGGTCGCATACGCATCGGACATCGAATATACCATAGACGAGGATACTACTGATATTAAGGTGGTTGCAAGAGGAGCATTAGCTGAATTTGAGGCTGATGAAAGAAAGCGTTTTGCAATATCCGGTCTTATAGAAGCATACTACTTACAGTTAAACGATATGCTTGAAGAATACTATGATTATCTTGATGTGTCCGAACAAGAAGATTAACATCAAAAAGAGGTGTAAATAACAATGTTGAGAATCAGTTTGCAGTTTTTCGCTCACAAAAAAGGTGTTGGTTCTACAAAGAACGGCAGAGACAGTGAGTCCAAGAGACTTGGTGTAAAGGCGGCTGACGGTCAGACAGTAACAGCAGGCAGCATTATTGTTCGTCAGAGAGGCACACACATTCGTCCCGGAGTAAACGTAGGTATCGGAACAGATGACACTTTGTTTGCATTGATAAGCGGAAAAGTTAAATTTGAAAAGAAAGCACAGGGCAGAAAATACGCAAGTGTTTATGCTGACTAATATTGCTTAGAAACAGTACGGTATTTCTGCATGATAGAGATACCGTTGTTTTTATCCGTAAATTTATAAAAGGGAGAAAAGACTATGAAGATTCTTGTAACAGGCGGAACGGGTTATATTGGCTCAAATACCGTTGTATTGCTTCTCGAGGCAGGGTATGAGGTGGTTATTTGCGACAACCTCTATAACTCGCAGATAGAAGTTGTTGACAAAATCAAGAAGGTAACAGGTAAAGATGTTGCGTTCTACAAGACAGACATACTTGACAGAGAAGGCCTGAATAAAATTTTCAATGAACATAAGATAGATGCTGTTATTCATTTTGCGGGACTTAAGGCTGTAGGTGAATCGGTTGCCAAACCTCTCTTTTACTATCATAACAACATTGAGGGAACTTTGGCACTTTGCGAGGTGATGGCATCACACGGCTGTAAGTCTATTGTGTTCAGCTCATCGGCAACAGTTTACGGCAAGCCCGAGAGTGTTCCGATAAGAGAGGATTTTCCGCTTAGTACAACAAACCCCTACGGAAGCACAAAGCTTATGATAGAGCAGATTTTGCAAGACCTTTACGTTTCGGACAACGAGTGGAACGTAACCATTCTCAGATATTTTAATCCTATCGGAGCTGATGAAACAGGTACGTTTGGTGAAAGTCCCAACGGCATACCGAACAACCTTATGCCTTATATAGTAAAGGTTGCAAACAAGGAACTTCCTCACCTTAACGTGTTTGGTAACGATTATGATACCGTTGACGGAACGGGTGTAAGAGACTATATCCACGTTGTTGACCTTGCAAACGGTCATCTTAAGGCACTTGACAAGCTTAACGGCGTAAATATCTATAACCTCGGAACAGGTAACGGCTATTCTGTTCTTGAGCTTGTAAGGGCGTTTGAAGAGCAGAACGGTATTGAGGTACCTTACGTTATCGCTCCCCGCCGTCCCGGTGATATTGCAGAATGTTACGCTGACCCTGCAAAAGCATACAACGAGCTTGGCTGGAAGGCTGAACGCGACGTTGTTGATATGGTTAAGAGTGCTTGGAACTTTTGCGTAAAAAATTATCACCTTGAGTAAAATTAGACTCAAGGTGATATTTTTTTTGCTTTTTTAAGTTCTGTTTTTAACTCTATCGGAGTAATACCGAAATGCTTTTTGAATATACGTGAAAAATAGTTGTAGTTTTGGTATCCAACTTTTTCGGAAATGCTTTGCAGGTCGAATTCATTGCTTACGAGCATATTTTTTGCAAGAGAAAGTTTTTGTTGATTGATATACTGAGTAACGGTTATTCCTGTTTCTCTTTTAAATACTCTTGCTGTATATTCTTTGGAGAGATGTATTGCTTTACTGACCGAGTCGAGCGTCAAAGGTTCGGTTATATTATCGTTTATATATTTCAACGCATTCATTACATGTTGATTTTTGGTTGAGCATTTAAATGAATCGAAAAGGTCAATAAGGATACAGTTAAAAAGATTGTGAAGAATAGCTTCGACCTTGTTTTTTTCTTTAAAGTCATACAGTTTGTACTCAGCATCTTTAAAATGAGTAAACTCATCACTTTGGAAGAAAGTGTAATGGTATGTGTTGAGCAGCGTTTTTATTGGCTGACTTACGGCGTTTTTTAACAAGAGATTGGAGGAGAGCTCATTTTCTTTTGTTGCATGGAAATTAAAAATAATAAATTCGGTATATTCGGGTTGTGAAAGTCTTTCTATATCGCTGCCCGGAACGAGTAGCAGTGCATCGTTTTCTTTAACCGTAATTTCTTGACCGTCAACTATATAGGTGAGTTTGCCTTCGAGAATTATAGTAACATGATAAAAATCTATAACACTACTTTCGATAGCTTTGACGTTTTTTCCGGCTTCGCGTAAAAAAAACAATGTTTTTTTTATGAAATTCATATGGTGTTTCCTCCGCAGGTCAATTTTGTGCGATAAATACACTTTAAAGAATAAAATAGTTCATTGAAAAATTAGTAATCTTAGTATATTATATATAAAAAGACAGAAAAGTCAAGTGCAAATTTATGCGAAATACGATTGAGTGAAAATTATGGTTTGAAATGGCCTGGTGTTGGGGATGGTGTGGAATGGTTTGAAGAAAAAAATTAAGCTTTAAACCCGAACGAGAATGGCATACTTAACGTATTAATCAAATGATTGCAGCAAGTTTGTTGTGTTAGAAATTTTTGAATGAGAGTTTCAGCGAAGCAACCGTAGCAGTGAAGATTTCGGAACAAAAAACACACACGAAGCAACGATTGGTCTGTATGCGAGGGTTAATTTTTACATATAAAAAAATAAATAAATGAGGTAAATATTATGAAAAAGTTGATACTGTTGTTAGTAGCAATACTTACATTTTCAGTTTTGGTTTCGTGCCAACAAGAAACTCCAAACAATCCCGACGAAAGTGAAACAAAAGCTGAAAGCACAGAAAATCCCAACGGAGACGAACCTAAAAACGAAGGTCCGATTAGACTCACCGTAGAAGAAAAGGCTAAGTTTTACAAGGTAGTTGAGTTTGATTTACCCGAGGGAGATTTTAGAGATGCCGTTGTTGAACACATGAGAAAACAGGCATCGATAAAATGGGCTTGCAGTGCAAATTATTCTATGAAAAACACCTTTGGAAAAAATGCTGACTGGTCGGTTAACCTTGATTATAAAAGAGGAAAGGTATATTTTGGCATTCCTTATGGCGGATATAAGTTAACCTATTATCAATTTGAGGATATTTTGGTTAACGATCGTTTTACAACTGATAAAACTGCGTGGTTAGAAGTTCCGGGTGTTGGATGCTTCAAGGCCGTGTTGAATTCTATACAGCAAGTTCAGGCTCTCGATTCTGATTCATATGCAGCTAAGTTTATGCCCGGACGTAAAGATTTTATAATGTTAAAAGTCGGAGATTACAAAGCAGCCGAATCTGCACAGTCTACAAAAGAGATTTTGGAATCCAACGGAAGCGGCACTATGTATGAATGTTATTCTTTGTTGAAAAAAGGAGATATAATTTTCAAAAAGGATTTCAACAAGGATGCTTTTCATCATATTAGAGTGCTTACAGAGGATGCGACTGTAGAACTAACTCCGGCAGGTAAGATAATTCCGTCGAGATCGTATGTAACGACGATAGAACAGACAAGTAGTTTTGACAACACGAGAAAAGATGGAGCATTAACCACATGGTTTGTTGACCACAAATACACATTTGCTGATTTGTACGGAACCGATTTCGTACCGTTGACTATAGAGAATTACACAAAACCTTTGAATGAGATTGAAGTTCCGTATATTGCTCTTGATAAAGAGATTACGGCTGAAATACTTGAGAAGGGTACATTCTCAAGCACGGTAAAATCCAATTATCCGTTAGGCTATGTAAGGATCGAGATTTTCGATAAGGCAGGAAAGCGTGTTCTTGAAACCGAGAAATCATATTTGCAAAGCACATACGCTCTCACTCTTAGATCCAATTTCAATTCAATATTCCACGAATTGACTGCGGGTGAATACACGCTCATATTGAAAGCAGGAATACCTCGCGGAACAACCGAGCTTGCAAGAGTAGAATTTACACAAAAATAAATAGAATTTAGGCATAATTAGTGTAATTAAAGCCCTTGGATCGTTTGAACGGTTCAAGGGTTTTTCTTTTTGTGTTTTATTGACTAAATTTTGGATATATTATATAATGTGGTAGGTAGTAGTGTGTAAAGCGTGTAAAGTGTGTAAAGTGTGTAAAGTGTGTAAATGAAAGGCGTAGGGAATAGATGAATAATAGAGAGAAGATACTTGTTGTTTTGACCGGTGGGACAATATGCTCGGAGGCAGACAAAAACAATGAAAATCAATCCAATGCAAAAAAAGCAGGCAGAAAAATTATTTCTGCCTATAAAAAATCAGAGTCACCATATGCAGATCGTGCTGAGTTTGACGTTAAGTCTCTTTCCGAGGATATATTAAGTGAAAATATGACAATATCCGTTTGGAACGAGTTGCTTGATGTTTTCCGCGACAACTCCATTTGGGCGAATTACAAAGGGATAATAGTACTTCACGGTACGGACACACTTGCATATACTTCATCACTTTTGTCGCTGTGTTTGGCGGGGGCATCCATTCCTGTATGTATGGTGTCGGCACAGCTTGATTTATCATACGAGGAGACTAACGGACACGAGAATTTCAGAGCATCTGTTGAGCT
Organism: Eubacteriales bacterium; assembly: GCA_045658315.1. Lineage (GTDB taxonomy): Bacteria > Bacillota > Clostridia > Oscillospirales > CAG-272 > RGIG1995. The sequence goes on along the minus strand of JAZOUV010000034.1, from coordinate 9,374 downwards.
TATAATGAACGGGATTGCCCCCAACGTATATGCCGTTTACCGCAATATGATTGACGAGAGAAACCCGTATGATTCAAATGGCAAACTGCTTGTTCATTACGGATCGCATCTTTTGCAGTGCCGTAATTACAATCACAATTTTTACAGCGAAGATGCAGTGGAAATTAAGGACAAAAACAATGCAAGTTTTCCCGGAAAAGCGTTTGAGACAGACGTGTTTTTGCTTGATAGATTTGACAGACTTTCGGATGAGGTTATGCTTATTCAGCCTTATGTTGGACTTAAATATTCAAGAATAGATCTTGGGGGTGTAAAAGCGGTCGTTCACGGAACATACCACTCCGATACGGTGTGTGTGGAACGCAAAGAACCGAATGAAGAAAATGATAATTTTTCGGATTATTCAATATTGTACTTGCTGAGAATGGCGAGAAATGCAAACATACCGATTATTGTTTCGCCCTGTAACAGAGATGCATATACTTACACCAGTACCGGTGATGCTTTGCGAAACGGCGGAAGGGGATTGTTTGGTACGACACTTGAAGCTGCTTATGCAAAAACGCTTATAGGGGTATCTTTGGGGAAGAAAGAGGATGAGCTTATCGGCTTTTTAAATGAGAAAATCAATCTTGAGTTTGTTTATGTAGGGTAAACAAATCAAAAAAGATATATATCGGCAAAAAAATTGCGAAAAAATATTGACAATTTTTGCTTGGTGTTGTAAAATAATCTATAATTAATGCGATGATGAAGAGAGTAACTGAAGAATGCTTCATTCAGAGAGCCGTTGTAAGGTGAAAGTACGGTATGAAGGACTTTTGTGAAAAACACTTCGGAGTATGCAAAAGAAAGCCGCTATTATTTGACGGTGATTAGAATTGCACGGAAGACGCCACGACAGAGCGTTAAAATGAGAGGGCATTTTGGTTTTACCGAAATGCCAATATGGGTGGTATCGCGGAAGATGACTTTCGTCCCATAGTATTTTGTGGGATAAAAGGGCGTCTTCTTTTTGTTTGATGCTTGATTATTCCGTATTCAAACAGTAAAAAATAAAATAGTATTTATATATGGGAGATTAGAATTATGATCAGAACTCATACTTGTAATGAAATCGGTGTTGAACATATCGGTCAGAGCGTTGTTTTGGCAGGTTGGGTAGACACAATAAGAGACCACGGGGGCGTAATATTCGTTGACCTCCGCGACCACTACGGTGTAACACAGACGGTTTTGTCAGACGACAGCCTTCTTAAAGACGTAACAAAGGAAACAGTTGTTGCGGTAAAGGGGACTGTAGCAAAAAGAGATGATGAGACTGTAAATGAAAAACTTGCAACGGGGTATGTTGAAGTTAAGGCTGAGAGCCTTGAGATTCTCGGTCCTTGCCGTAATGCTCTTCCTTTTGAAATTTCCGCATCTACTCAGACGAGAGAAGATGTTAGACTCAAGTACCGCTTTCTCGACCTCAGAAATCCCGCTATTCACAAGAATATCGTACTTCGCAGTAAGATTATCAACTTTATCCGCAGCCAGATGGAAGGCTTGGGATTCCTTGAAATACAGACTCCTATTCTTACAGCTTCTTCACCCGAAGGTGCAAGAGACTATCTTGTACCCAGCCGTAAGCACAAGGGGAAGTTTTATGCACTTCCTCAGGCACCCCAGCAGTTTAAACAGCTTCTTATGACTTCGGGCTTCGACAGATACTTCCAGATTGCACCTTGTTTCCGTGATGAAGATGCTCGACAGGACCGTTCTCCCGGTGAATTTTATCAGCTTGACTACGAAATGGCATTTGCTACTCAAGACGATGTACTTGAAGTAGGCGAAACAGTGCTTTACAATACGTTTAGCAAGTTTTCCGACAAAGAGGTTTCAAAGCCTCCTTTTGTAAGAATTCCTTTTAACGAGGCTATGCTCAAATACGGTTCGGATAAGCCGGACCTCCGTAATCCCCTTATTATCTGTGATTTGACAGAGTTTTTTGCAGGTGTTGATTTCCCGATATTCAAGGGTAAGCCTGTTCGCGGTATTGTTGCAGACTGTCAGGGCAAATCCAAGAAGTTCTTTGAGGATTCGCTTAAATTTGCTACAAGCATCGGTATGAAGGGGCTTGGATATTTGACTCTTGCAGGAGAAGAATATAAAGGACCTATCGCTAAGTTTCTTTCTGACGAACAGAAGGTACGTCTTAAAGAAATTACCGGAATCAAAGAGGGCGAAACGGTATTCTTTATCTGTGATGCTCCCGCAGTTGTAAACAAGCTTGCAGGCGAGATAAGAACTTGGCTTGGAAATGAGCTTGATATAATCAAGAAAGACAGCTTTGAATTCTGCTATATCGTTGATTTCCCCATGTACGAATACAACGAAGAAGCAAAGAAGATAGACTTTACACACAATCCCTTTTCAATGCCTCAGGGCGGTCTCGATGCACTTCTTAACAAAGATCCCCTTGATATTTTCGCATATCAGTACGATATCGTTTGTAACGGCGTTGAGCTTTCTTCGGGTGCTGTACGTAACCACAATCCCGATATTATGAAGAAAGCGTTTGAGATTGCAGGATACGGTGAAGAAGACGTTAAATCAAAGTTTGGTGCATTGTATACGGCATTTTCATTCGGTGCTCCTCCTCACGCAGGTATGGCACCGGGTATTGACAGAATTGTTATGCTTATTGCGGAAGAAGAGACGATCCGTGACGTAATTGCATTCCCGCTGAACGGTAACGCTCAGGACGTTATGATGGGTGCTCCCGGAGAAGTAACGGAACAGCAGCTCCGCGAGGTTCATATAAAAGTAAGAGACTAAAGGAGGTTTTGTTTAATGGACAGAGAAATATTACGCAGGCTGGAAAAATTGAATCAGCTTCAGCTCACTGAACAGGAAAAAGAGAATTTTCTCGGCTTTTATGCAAAGCAGGAAAGTGAAATGGAAACGATAAATGCAATTGATACAGAAAATGTTGAGCGTATGGTTCACGTTATGCCTATTCTCACAGTTGTCCGTGAAGATAAAGCAGTAAAAAAATATTCGAGAGAAGACCTTCAAAAAGGTGCTCCCGAGACAACAGAGGGATACTGGCAGGTACCCCGTCTTGTTGAGTGATATCGGAAAGGGAGTGAAACTTTATGGAACTTTATACAAGTATAAATGAAAAAGCGACAGGTAAGGTTATCGTTCTTGACGATATGATTTTGACAAAGGATTATCCCACCGCAGCAGGTTCAAAAATGCTTGAAGGATATATGAGCCTTTTTAATGCAGAAGTTGTAGACAGACTGACCGATGCGGGTTACGATATCGGCGGAAAAGCAAAAGTAGGCGAACTTTGTATAGATTTGCTCGGTGAAACCTCTTACTTTGGTGTAACCGAAAAGGGAGACGGCACTTTGATTACAGCGTCTTCCGAATTGGTTAAAAACGGAGAAGCGGTCGCCGCTATCAGTCTTGATGCAAACGGTACGCCGAGAAGAGCAGCAGCTTTGAACGGTCAGATATGCGTTAAGCCTACTTATGGTACTGTAAGCCGTTTCGGAACTATATCTATCGCTTGTTCGGGCGAGGCTGTAAGCGTAACAGCTAATACTGTTGCGGCTGTAAAAGAAGTGCTTGACGTAATTGCAGGTCATGACGACAAGGACGGAACGAGTCTTTCGGAAGAGAAGTGTGATTCTGTTAAATCCGGGGCAGATTATTCTCCCGCAAAAAGAATAGCTATTGCAAAATCTATTACCGAGAGTGCAGATGATGCTACAAAGGACAGAATTGCAGAAGCAAAAGCTGCTCTTGAAGCAAACGGTATTGAAGTTTGTGAAATTGACGACGGTATACTCGTTGCCGCAAAATCAGCTTGGAATATTCTTATGTCGGCTGAGCTTTGCAACAACGTATCGCGTTATGACGGTGTAAAATACGGATACAGAACACCTAACTATACAACTATTGACGAGCTTTATACAAACAGCCGTACAGAAGCTTTTGGTGAACTTCTCAAAACTGCCATTCTATTCGGTTCAGAGACGCTTTCGACAGACAACTATATGAAGATGTATGACAAAGGGCTCCGTATCCGCCGTGTTATAGTAGAGAAGTTGGCAGAAATATTTGAGAGCTATGATGCACTTCTTATGCCTGCAAGTGCAAAGATTGCATACACAAAGGCAGATACAGATGCGAACAAGTATATTGCATACGATGAAAACCTCTATACAGCTCCCGCATCAATAACCGGTTTTCCGGCAGTTGTAGCCGGGGGAGTACAGTTTATCGGAAAGGCATTTTCCGAAAATATGTTACTTGATATTGCAAGTAAAATGGAAGGAGTGGGCAAGTAAATGGCAACTAAATACGAGACAGTTATCGGTTTGGAAGTTCATATTGAGCTTGCTACCGAATCCAAAATATTTTGTTCTTGTTCGGCAAAGTTCGGCGGCGAACAGAACGACCACGTATGCCCCGCATGCTGTGGTATGCCGGGGATGCTTCCCGTTGTTAACAAACACGTTGTTGACCTCGGTATGACAGCAGGCATGATGCTTAACTGTGATATTAACCGCGTAACGACGTTTGACAAGAAGAGTTATTACTATCCCGACCTTCCCGGTTCATATCAGACGACCCAGTGGTTTTCTCCCGTTGCCGTAAACGGTACGGTTAGAATTAATACTTCTAATGGGGAAAAAGATATCAGAATCAAGCAGATACACATGGAAGAGGATGCGGGTAAGCTCGTTCACGATGATTGGACGAATACGACCTTTGTTGACTTCAACCGTACATCAGTTCCGCTTATCGAGATTGTAAGCCAGCCCGATTTGTCAAGTGCAGAAGAGGTTGTTGCATATCTTGAGAGACTCCGTTCACTTCTTCGTTTTGCAAAGGTTTCCGAGTGCCGTATGGAGCAAGGATCTATGCGTTGCGACGTTAATCTTTCCGTAAGACCCGAAGGAAGCAATGTTCTCGGTGTTAGAACCGAAATGAAGAATATGAACTCTATTTCGGCTATTGAACGTGCTATAGAATACGAGACGGCAAGACATATCGACGCTATTGAAAACGGTACGGAAGAGCTTGTACAGGAAACACGCCGTTGGGACGACATAAAGGGCAAGAGCTTTGCTATGAGAAACAAGGAAACAGCAGGCGACTACCGTTATTTCCCCGATCCCAACGTTATGCCCGTATGTATTGATGATGAATGGTTTGACGGCATCAAGGCGACACTTCCCGAATTTCCCGAGGTTAAGAAGGCGAGATATATAAACGAGCTTGGTCTCGGCGAATACGATGCAGATTTGCTTACAGAAAGCAGAGCACTTTGCGACGTATTTGAGGCTGCTTATGCCGAAAGCGGACTTGCGAAGGAGTCGGCAAACTGGATCATATCCAACTGTATGAAGGTTTTAAACCGCAAACAGATTACGGCGGATATGCTTGATATTAACGGTAAAGCATTAGGACAGCTTATCAAGCTTGTTGCAGACGGCAAGGTGGGTAACGCAAACGCAAGAAAGATTCTTGACGAGATGTTTGAAAACGACATCGATCCCGAAAAGTATGCAGAAGAAAACGGATTTATCGTTTCAAATGATACAAGCAGGATACAGGACGTTATTAACGCTGTAGTTGCGGCAGATCAGAAGTCTGTTGCAGATTATAAGAGTGGCAAAGAAAAAGCACTTATGGCTCTCTTTGGAAAATGTATGAAGGAGCTTAAGGGTAACTGCGATCCGCAGATACTTCGCGAAATGCTTTTGAAAACCATTCAGTAAAGCAGATAAACGACCGCCACACAATAAAAGTGGCGGTCGTTTTTTGCCGATGTTTTCTCATTTTTTGTTGCAGTTAAAAACAGGGGGGATTGGAAGCTCGTTTTTTGTAATTGTGTGGGGGCAAAAAATTGCTGTCAATATAGAAATTTATAGCATTCTTCAAAAAGTGTCAATAAAACTTGCGAAAAATATAGTTTTGTGATAAAATAAGATAAAATAAGAAAAAAGTAAGTGAGGACAGAATCGGTGGCATCGGTAGTGTTGAATGCATATAGGGTAGAAGAGATGCAGTTTAAGAATATACTTGAAACGGGTGTACAGATAAAGCTTGAAAACAAGTATAGCTTCAATGTAAAATACGATAAAGAGAATAAGTGTGTCGGCGTGTTTTCTGTTGAGGTGTATGACAAGAACAACGCAGATAAATTTTATGCAACGACAAGGGTGGCGGCATTTTATACCTATACTGAGGGTATGGACAAGGATACGATTCACAGGGAAGCATTTAAAGAGGTGTTTCCTTATGCAAAGTCGATAATAACAACAATAACGGCAAACGGCGGAGTTCCGCCGATAATACTTCCCGCTGTAGATATAGATTCGCAGAGTATATACAGATTTGATTTAGGTAACAAAAATGGGCTGTAAAATAAGCCCTCCCCAAAAAAGAAAGACTATAAAAATTCAAAAAAGTATCCGAGGCTCACTTGTTTTTGTGAACCTCGGATTTTTTAGAGTGTTTTTTTAGCACCATTATATTAATCATTTTTTGAGATTGTAAGTTCGCGGAGCTTGTCCATTCTTTTATCAAGCTCGGTGCTGAGATTTGCACAATATAATAACTCATCTGCCATTTCTTTTGTATATTTCGTGTTTTTCTTATATCTTAGCTGGTGTTCAAGACTTGCCCAAACGTCCATAGCAATTGTGCGAAGCTGAATTTCTACTTTCATATGCTTTTTTTCATGGGCGAGAAAGATAGGCACGGTAACTATAAGATGAAGACTTCTGTAGCCGTTGGGTTTGGGGGTTTGTATATAGTCTTTTTTTGAAACGAGAGTAATATCATCCTGCTGAAGAAGTGCATCGGCAAGCATATAGACATCGTCCGGAAAAGAGCAAACAACTCTGACACCTGCAATATCGTTTAAATGTTCTTCGATAGAATTAATAGAGAATGGCAGACTCTGTCTTTCAAGCTTTTCTTTAATACTCTGAAAACTTTTGAGACGTGATTTTATATCATTAATCGGGTTTCTGTCGTGTTGAAGACTGAACTCAACGTCAAGAACGTTAAGCTTAGTTTCAATTTCCATCATGGCACACTTATAGTAAGCCATAAGCTTAGAGAAGTTATAAAATTTAGGTTGAGATATTTGTTTTAGCTTATCCTCGAAAAAATCTCTGATTTTTTCTTTGTCTATATTTTCTTTTTCAAGATAGAGCTCAATTTCTTTTTGTAAGGCGTTTTCGTTTTCCATAGTAATCCTTTCATTCAAAAAGATTTAATAGTTTGATACCATATCGTAGACGTAGAAAATACCGTTGATGTTTTTAAAATAAAGTGTCAGGTCAAGAGGGAACGTATGTTTTTCAGTTCTTGTTCTGTAGACTTGATGATTACACGAATATCTGATAGAAAACGTGTTTTCATCGTAGATATAGTACTCTTTCAGCTCAACATCTTCAAACTCATAGCTAATATGATATGTGTACCATCTTGTTTCGCTGATACAAATATTGTTATAGGTGTTTGAAGTTTTGTCAAAGTACTGCGAAAGATTGTAAAGTGTTGCATCAAGTGTAACATATTTTGCGTATGTCTGTGCAGCATCGGTTGCACGTTTTTTGATATCGTCAGTTGGTTCATCGTAGGTGATTTGTTCGATGAACATATTATTTTCTTCATCAAAAACGAGTGTACTTTCATTGCCGTGCCTGTTTATGACCTTAACCGTTGGCGTAAGGAGAAGACCGTCAACCTTGTATTCTCGGAGGGTTATACCGTTTACACCGTCGGGAACACGTTTACATGAATCGGTAGTGATGTTGTCAGTTGTGATATAGCTATCCGACAGTTCGATACCGTTGATATAAAGCTTGCTGTCTTTGTAAGTTTTTACGGAAACAGACTCGTTTTTTTGATAAAGTGTGGATACGGAGTCAAGATACCATGTGTCTTCGGGGACGGTAGGCTCAACTGATTTACTCAGAGTAAATTCTGCAAACTTAACCTTGTCAGCGGCAACGGAATATTTTTTATCGTCGCTGAGTCCGGCGGAGACTTCTCTGTAAATAATTTCTTTACCGCCGTACTGTTTTTCCATATAGGTAATAAAGTCGTTTTTATCTTCAAATTCGGACAGCTCAATATCCTGCATATCATAGAGCATATCAAAACGGCAAGGTGCAAAATAATTATCGAACACCTCTTCGGCCTTGTGTTTTTCAAGGGAACGCTCGTAGTTGTCAAGATAGATAGAAAGCTCTTTGAGCATATAGAGAATACCGAGAATAGCTGCGATTACCAATACGGCGTATATGCAGTAAAAAATAACGGTGCCGACTTTTGAGCTTTTAGCTTTTTTAAATTTTGTTGCCATAGTCATATCACTCCTTTACCATAAAGAAGGTTGGCATTTTGCGTGGACCGTAAAGAGATGAACTGACATTTACCGGCTCGCCTTTATAGTACATATGAGTAGAGGAGCCGCCGTCAAGGTTTGCGGCATTTACAGCACCGTATTCGACCATAATATCTCTGAGGTCTGCGTAGGATGCTCCGAGACTGCTGGGCATTCTGCCGTCTATACATAGAAGGAGTACGGCACCGTCGGCTCTCTGTCCTATTGCCGAACGCGGATTAAGACTGCCCGATGCACCGTTTATCTGTGCGGGTTCGCCGTTTACAACAAGGATAGGGCCGAAGCATACACAGTCGCGTATGCCTGCATTAAGAGCCTGCTGTCCCGTCATGTTACCGACAATAAGAATGTTGTCATTGTTAAAGCCGATAACTCCGTTGTAATATGTACCCTTGTTTCCCCAAAGAAGTTTTCCCTTTGAAATAGTGAGACCGATAGGGACGTCGCCTGTGCCTGAACCGCCTACATCGGGAAAGCCTCCGCCGTTGATTGCGGCTATAGCACCCTCTTGTTTTATGGCTTCAAATATCTTTAAGCCGGGTTTTCCGCTTTGGAAGTTGCTCGATGTCCCTACATACACTTTTGAAGGGTCTCGCACTATCATAAGGTAGCCTCTGTAGGTATCGCCTTTGATATTGATAATTCTTATGCCGTCCGGGTATTCAGCCCATTCGTCATTTTCCGTTTGCGTATCGTTATCAACGGAGGGGGGGACAACAAGTGTCGGGTCTGTAATTTCGTCTGAATCAACGACAGAGTTAGCTTTAACAATAGCATCAATTTCTTCTTGCTCAAAAAACAAACTCGGAACCCATTTTGCTGCACTCATTTCTAACGTGGACGTAACGAGCTTATCTCTGGCATCGGGACTTGGACCTTTAAACACGACAGCACAAACACCGTAAAGTGCAGCGACAAGTAAAATAATTATTGTAAAGAAACAGAG
>JAZOUV010000033.1:0-1631 GCA_045658315.1 Eubacteriales bacterium | reverse complement strand
AAAAGGTTGCTTTAATATGATAAAAGCATGTGGCAGAAACTTTATAAAGAAGAAATACGGAAAAATCATCAATGTATCTTCCGTGTCTGCTCTGCTCGGAACTGCAGGACAGGTAAATTATTCTTCTTCAAAAGCAGGTGTCATTGCATTAACAAAAGTTACAGCAAGAGAATTTGCATCAAAAAATGTTTGTTGTAATGCAATTGCTCCCGGTTTTGTAACTACAGATATGACAAAGGATTTACAGTCAGAAGAATATTTGAAATTGATACCACTCAAAAGATTAGGTAAACCGGAAGATGTTGCAAACCTGGCAGCATTTTTAGCTGATGATATTTCCGATTATATTACAGGCGAGGTTATTCGTATAGACGGCGGTCTTGCAATTTAATGAAGGAGTGAATTAAATGAAACGAGTTGTAATAACAGGTCTTGGAGCAGTAACACCGGTAGGATGTGATGTTCCTACATTTTGGGATAGCTTAAAGACAGGTAAATGCGGAATTGATTACATAACAAAATTTGATACAAGTGAGTATCGTGTAAAGGTTGCTGCAGAAATAAAAGATTTTGATCCAACTCCATATATGGAAAAGGCAGAAATCAGAAGAAGTGATAAATTTGTGCAATATGCTGTAGCTGCTGCAACACAGGCAGTAAAGGATAGCGGTATAGAAAATAATGTTGCTCCTGAACGCTTTGGCGTTTACTATGGTAGCGGTACCGGCGGTTTTGATACCTTTGTAGATGAACATAATAATCTTCTTAATCGTGGTCCGCTTCGTGTATCTCCGCACTTTATTCCAAAGCTTATAACCAATATGGCTTCAGGAAATATTGCTATTAAATTTGGTGCAAAAGGTCCTTGTATTGCCGTGAGCACAGCGTGTGCTACAGGTACAACAGCAATCGGCGAAGCGTACAGAACAATAAAAGGCGGCTGGGCAGATGCAATCATCGCCGGAGGTGTTGAAGCAAGTATATCTCCTTTGGCTGTAGCTGCTTTTATGAACTGTATGGCACTTTCTGAAAGCGATAACCCTGAAAAAGCATCAATTCCATTTGATAAAAACCGAAATGGTTTTGTTATGGGTGAAGGTGCCGGAGCACTCATTGTAGAAGATTACGACCATGCAGTAGCAAGAGGTGCTAAAATTTATGCAGAGGTTGTTGGTTACGGAAGCACTTGTGATGCTTTCCATGTAACTGCTCCCGATGATTCTGCTGAAAGCTCATCAAGAGCAATTAACGATTGTTTGAAAGAAGCAGGCAAAACTTTCGCACCTGAAAAAATTTATATCAATGCCCACGGAACAAGCACCCCTCTTAACGATAAAACAGAAACAAAGGCATTTAAAAATGTGTTTGGTGATGATGCATACAAGCTTCATATCAGCTCAACTAAGTCAATGACAGGTCACCTTCTCGGTGCTGCAGGTGCGGTTGAGGGAATTGCTGCAGTGCTTGCGCTTGGCGAAAATATTGTTCCCCCTACAATCGGGTATCAGGAAAAAGACGAAGAATGTGATTTGAACTATACTCCGAACAAAGCGAATGAAACAGAGATTGACCTTGCATTGTCCACTTCTCTCGGATTTGGTGGACACAATGCTTGTGTTGCATTTGCGAAA
>JAZOUV010000032.1:0-6122 GCA_045658315.1 Eubacteriales bacterium | reverse complement strand
AAAAATAGCCGATAAGATTGAAAATCATTGCGAATACGCCGAGGAGCATAAGACCGCCCATAACACCGGATACTATTCTGATAACAAGCTTATCCTTGTCGGCTTTTGTCATTTTTTTCTTGGTTGTGTTTGCCATTTCCTCACCTCAATTTATATAAGTATAATATTAAACAAGAATAATACTTAGTGGTCAAGTATAATTATATCACAATGTTGTAAAATATACAACCCCCAATTTTTATTTTTTAGTCCATTGAAGAACCGGTTGCGGGAACTTTTATTTTTCTGCATCCCTTAGCACCCGGATATTTCTCCTCAAAGTCGCGGAGGGTTTTAACTATTTTCTGTTTTGGTTTGAGCTTGAACAGAGCAGTACCTTGAGAAGATCGGGTCGTTTTTTCGGTGATGAGTTTCGTGTTTATTACAATAGCTTTGTTGTTGTCTGAAATTATCAAAAGCTCAAACGGTTGTTCTTCGTAGAATATACCCGCGATGGGCGAAGCCGACGAATATGCACCTGTCAGCTTTTTGCGGAAGGATTTAGTTTCGTATGCTTTAACGGGTATCTTGACTCCCTTGCCGTTTTCAAAGATAAATATAAACTTATCTTCTTCCTTGTATTCGTTAAGCACTTTCATAAAGACAACCTTTTCGCCTTCATCAAACCCTAACTTTGCAGGGATATATTCACCGAGAGACGATGCCTTATCGCAGTCAAAGTCCTTAACTCTTGCTCTGTACATCTGCATTTTGTCGGAGAAAAATACAAGCTCGTCGGTGTTGGTCGCACTTTCTTCAACTCTTATCTCGTCGCCGTCTTTGAGTTTTTGTTCGTCATTACCGCGGAGTGAAACGAGCGTAATCTTTTTGAAATAGCCGTCTCTTGTAAGAATAAGCTTAACGTTATAATTCTCAATGTATTCTTCTTCCTTGTATTCGGAAACGTCGTAGTCGTAGATAAGCTGTGTCTTCCTCGGTTGACCGAATTTTTCTTTAATCTCTTTAAGCTGTTTTGCAATAACTGCCTTAACCTTTGAATCGTTTTCGATTGTATCTTTTAGTTCGGCAATTTCATTTTGCAAGGATTCAATTTCCTTAACTCTGTTTATGATATATTCGAGGTTGAGGTTGCGGAGCTTGATGTCAGCAATATAATTTGCCTGCACCTCGTCGATATCGAACCCTGCCATAAGGTTGGGTATAACGTCTTTCTCGTTCTTTGTTTCTCTGATTATCTGAATTGCCTTGTCAATATCAAGAATAATCTTGCCGAGACCGAGAAGAAGGTGGAGCTTTTCGCTCTTTCTGTCGTGCTCGTACTGTAGTTCACGCTTAACACAACCCATTCTGAATTTTATCCACTCATTAAGAATCTCGGTTACACCCATTTGGCGTGGAATCATATCAACAAGCACGTTGAAGTTACAACTGAAGTTATCTTCAAGGGGGGTCAGTTTATAAAGCTTAGTCATAAGCTTATCGGGGTCGGTACCTCTTCTGAGGTCAATAGTAAGCTTAAATCCGTGAAGGTCGATTTCGTCTCTGAAATCGGTAACCTCTTTCAGTTTACCCTCTTTTACGAGGTCGGTCATACGTTTCATTATAGCTTCTATTGAAGTAGAGTAGGGAATTTCAATTACGTCGATACAGTTAGCCTCTTTATCGTAGGTGTATCTTGCACGGAGCTTAACACTACCGGCACCCGTCTCGAAAATCTCTTTCATTTGCTCTCTGTTGTATATAAGGGAAGCACCGCAGGGAAAGTCGGGAGCTCTCACGATATCAAGCATTTTTTCAATATCCGTCTTGGGATTTTTGAGGAGCTGTATAGTGCCGTCGCATATTTCGTTAAGATTGAATGAGCAAATAGAGCTTGCCATACCGACGGCAACGCCCATATTGGGTGATACGAGAACATTGGGAAAGGCTGTCGGGAGCAATGTCGGCTCGGTCATAGAGTTGTCGTAGTTGGGAACGAACTCAACCGCATTTTTGTCTATACCTCTGAATATTTCCGAGCATATAGGGGCGAGCTTTGCCTCGGTATAACGTGCCGCCGCATAAGCCATATCGCGACTGTAATGCTTACCGAATGAACCCTTTGAATCGACGAAGGGGTGGAGAAGTGCCTCGTTACCCTTGGTAAGTCTTACCATTGTTTCATATATGGAAGCATCGCCGTGAGGATTGAGCTTCATAGTCTGACCGACGATATTCGCACTCTTTGTTCTCGCACCTGTCATAAGCCCCATTTTGTACATAGTGTAAAGCAATTTGCGGTGAGATGGCTTAAAGCCGTCAATTTCGGGAATAGCTCTCGAAATGATAACGCTCATTGCGTAGGGCATATAGTTTTTTTCAATCGTTTCCGTTATGGGTTGAATAACCGGTATCGCTTCCGGGAGCTCTTCTTCAATTATCGATGTGCTCTTTCTTTTTCTCGCCATATTTTGATTACTCCTGTGTTTTATTTGCATTTATAATAGTAAAGCCTGCCGCACGTATAAGTCTGTTGTACACGGCAAGACCGACTCCCTTATCCGAGGGGAGACGGGCGTATATCTTATCAACCGACATAGAGTCAAATCTTCTCAGCATATCAAAAAGCTCGTGTGCTTGTTTTTGCTCGTCAAAATGACTGCCAAAGGTCAAAAGTTTTTTGGGAGAAAGATGTTTTGCGTCCTCGTCAAAGCAGAGAATACCGCAGTTTTCAGTTAGTTGCTTATCTTTGAAAAAAGCAATTATATTTTCGTCTTTTCCGTCAACGAGACAGACGGGAGAAGAGGGGGCATAATGCCTGTACTTCATACCCGGACTTGCAGGTTTTGCCGTTGTACATTGGTTTTTTACCGCTTCGTTTATGGTTATATTGGGGATAATCTCGACTAAGTCCTCGTATGTAACAAGACCGGGTCTTAATATTTCGGCGGTGTTGTCTTTTAATATAATAACAGTTGATTCAACGCCTACATCGCATTTTCCGCCGTTAATAATAGCATCAACCCTGCCGTTCATATCCTCGACAACGTGCTCGAAAGAAGTGGGACTCGGTTTACCCGAAAGGTTTGCTGAGGGTGCGGCGATAGGACAGCCGGATAATTCAATAAGACGGTGTGCAATCTCGTTTGACGGAACGCGAATAGCCACCGTATCAAGACCGCAGGTAACTTCATAGGGGATTATATCTTTTTTGGGAAGTATGACGGTTAACGGCCCCGGCATAAAACGTTCTGCAAGCTTGTAAAAAGCTTCATTCGTTTGTGCGTACTTTTCTGCGTCTTCAGGTGTTGCAAGATGGACTATAAGAGGGTTGTCCATAGGTCTGCCCTTGGCTTTATATACGTTTGTAACGGCAGTTTTGTCAAGAGCATTTGCTCCTAAGCCGTATACTGTTTCAGTGGGCATAACTACCAAACCGCCCGATGCTATTATTTTCGCCGCTTTTTCTATGTCGCCGTCGGACGATGGGCGTATTAAAAGTGTTTGCATAATATCACCTTGTAATGCTTTAAGCGTTTTTGAGTCTTTCGGCGGTGTCGGCGGTGATAAGTGCATCGATCATTTCGCCGATGTTGCCGTTCAGGAAGTTTTCAATAGAGAAGAGAGACATACCGATTCTGTGGTCGGTAACTCTGCCTTGGGGATAGTTGTAGGTTCTTATTTTTTCGCTTCTGTCGCCCGTGCCTACCATACTTTTTCTTGCAGACGCAATTTTTTCGTTTTGTTCGGTTTGCTTCATATCAAACAGCTTTGTGCGGAGAAGCTTCATAGCCTTATCTCTGTTTTTAAACTGCGAACGCTCTTCCTGACATTCAATAACAATACCTGTGGGCAGGTGAGTTAGCCTTACCGCAGATTCGGTTTTGTTTATGTGCTGACCGCCCGCACCGCTACTTTTGCAGGATTCAATTTTAAGGTCGGCAGGATTTATTTCAATTTCAACCTCTTCGGCTTCGGGAAGAACGGCAACTGTTACCGTTGATGTGTGGATTCTGCCGGATGTTTCGGTTTCGGGAACACGCTGTACACGGTGTACACCGCTTTCAAACTTGAGCTTGCTGTAGGCACCTTCACCTTCGACCATAAAGGATATTTCTCTGAAACCTCCGAGACCTGTTTCGTTTGAGCTTATAACTTCGGATTTATACCCCGAGCTTTCCGCATACATAGAATACATACGGTATAGAACACCTGCAAATAGGGCTGCTTCTTCGCCGCCTGCTCCTGCTCTTATTTCGACAATTACGTTTTTATCGTCGTCGGGGTCTCGGGGGAGAAGCAGTATTTTTAGTTCGTCAGTGCATCTCTGCATATCGAGCTTGCCCTGCTTGTATTCTTCTTCGCAAAGAGCTTTAAAATCGGGGTCAAGCTGTTCTTTCATCATTTCTTCGCTTTCGAGAACGGCTGCCTCGGCTTTTTTGTATTCGCGGAACTTTTCAATTATGGGAGTTAAGGTTTTATGCTCACGCATTAATTTTTTGTATTCTTCTTGGTTGGATACAGTCTCGGGCTTTTCAAGCTCGGATAGTATGTTTTCGTATTTTTCTTCAATTTGCTGTAATTTGGCTATCATATAAATATTACTCCGTGGTATTTGTGGGAAATAGGTGGTTATATACCGCTTCTACCTGCTCGGCAATATCGGTAAGTGAACCGTTGTTCTGTATGACGAAATTTGATTTTTCTGTATAAAAATCATCATTCCATTGTTTGCTTAGGCGGAGTTCAATGGCTTCGAGGGGAATAATATCGCGGTGAAGCAGGCGTTCAATGCGTTTATCCCTTGATGCAGTAACGGCAATGATTACGTTACATTCTTTGTCAAAACCGCTTTCAAAAAGCAGGGGGGCGTCAACAATCGCCGCTATGCGTTTTTCGTTTCGCTGGCTGTCAAGCCATGAACGGACTTCATTTAGTATATAGTGATGAGTAATTTTGTTTAACAGTGCGTGCTTGCCTTTGTCAGAGAAAGCGATTGAGGCAAGAGTTTTGCGGTTAAGTGTGCCGTCGGGATTAAGAATGGTTTTACCGAAGTTTGCAACAAGCTCATTAAGGCAAGGCTTACCACTTCCGCAAACCTCGCGGGCGGTTTTGTCTGTATCAATGGAATTGATATTGTATTTTGAAAACTCTTGGCAGACACAGCCTTTACCGACGCCGCTTCCGCCCGTTAACCCAATGACTATCATAAGATTACTCCAAAATATAGCATTATTTAAATATTATACATAATTTTTCAGAATAATACAAGTGTTAATTTAAAAATTATCTGTGCTATAATTAACAATGTGTAGCAAAAGTTGTTAAAAAAGAGTAAAATTTTGGGTAAAAAAACGAAACGAAAAATAATTTTAAAAAAATGAAAAAAGGTGTTGACAAATAAAAAGTACTGTGTTATAATAATCCACGCCGCATAGATGGGAGCATAGCTCAGCTGGGAGAGCATCTGCCTTACAAGCAGAGGGTCATAGGTTCGAGCCCTATTGTTCCCACCAATGGCCTGGTAGTTCAGTTGGTTAGAACGCTAGCCTGTCACGCTAGAGGTCGTGGGTTCGAGTCCCATCCAGGTCGCCATATGCGGCAATTAATTTGCCTCTGTAGCTCAGTTGGTAGAGCAGAGGACTGAAAATCCTCGTGTCGTTGGTTCGATTCCGACCGGAGGCACCATCAAAGAGAATACGTCATTCTCTTTGATCAATGCGGATTTAGCTCATTTGGTAGAGCGCGACCTTGCCAAGGTCGAGGTGGCGGGTTCGAGCCCCGTAATCCGCTCCATAAAAATAACTACGAGTAAATCTGTTGAAAGACAGATTTATTTGTCAGTTTATATATATGTGCAGAAAATAATTTGCAGAGATATTGGGTAAAATTTTTACTTAAAGCTTTAGCGAGTAGCGAACGGAGACGGTTTGCATAATATGTTAGAGTAGAGGGTAAGGAGTCCGGTATTGATGTAAAGTATGCGGATTTAGCTCATTTGGTAGAGCGCGACCTTGCCAAGGTCGAGGTGGCGGGTTCGAGCCCCGTAATCCGCTCCATAAATTTTCGGCGCTATAGCCAAGTGGTAAGGCCACGGTCTGCAAAACCGTTATTCCCCGGTTCAAATCCGGGTGGCGCCTCCA
>JAZOUV010000031.1:0-4480 GCA_045658315.1 Eubacteriales bacterium | reverse complement strand
AAAAATGTGAATTTTTTGGATTTTTTTCATTTTTCTATTGACACATTAGAAAAGAAATATTATACTATTATTAGAGAATAGATGTTAGGTTTGCAGCGGACATTTATCCACACATCTAAAACAGCTATATAGATTACCACTTCGCAAACCTATATTGATTATAGGTTTGTTTTTTTATGGAGGGATTTAATAATGAGATTATTATTACTTATTATTCTTAACACCGGCTTACCGTTCAAATTAGTTAAGTCTCTTCAACTTTCCGTAACAGGTAGACTGATCTTTCTAACACAGAGCGTATAAGTCGTAGTATATGGCTTATACGCTCTTCTTTACTCTAAATACGAGTATATATTTAAAATAACAAGAACATTATTATCCACCAAAATTTTTTATATCATAATATGGAGAGCATTACAATGAAAAAGAACCTTTCAATATTAATAATTACTATGATAACAATGTTGGTTTTATGCAGTTGTGGTGAAATAACAGGAAGCGAATTATTTGATCTGCATCACTCCGAAAGCGTTGTTATGCAGATAGGCGATATATCATATAGCATTACTGAGCTGGATTATGTAAATGATATTAAAGATTATCTTTCTAGGTTGAAGTTACAAAAGATTGAAACCGAGCCAAAAGAAGGGGGTATCACTCTTTCTTTTAAATCAGGAAAAGATATAACTGTTATTACAATATGCGAAAAAAAGATTTTGTATAAAGAGCAGTGGTATCAATCCTCAGAAAACATTAGCGACGAGTTGAGCAAATATAAAAATTCTAATTAATTTAAGTAAATTCTAACATTAATACTTAATAGTAGGTATTACCTATTTCACATATTCGCCCCTATCACCTTTATATTTTTCCATAGTGAATTAAGAATTTTATTTACTTGTTAGAATTGGATTAAAAAGGGGCGTCACATTAAGATAGCCTTGCAGAAAAGAAAAAGCGGTTATTCTATGCCAAAATAAGTTAATAACCGCTTTTTTTCTTTGGTTGAGTTAATAACTTAGCTCCGATTTTGTTTGTACAAATTTAATTGTTTTTTTCGAGGTGTCAAGGACGTAGCGAAGCGGCGGCGAGGTAGTGAATAACAGTCCGGTGGACTGGATAAAAGGTTTCCAGAGCCGCACTAAGTAAGGCTTGGGGATTCCTGTAAGAGCCGAGCCGTGACCAAACCGCAGTAGAACAGTCCCTACTCCCTCTCAGTCAGCTTCGCTGACAGCTCTCCCAAGGTGGGAGCCTTTAAATTTGTACAAACCAGAGAGGCAAGGTTTCTTTGCTTACTTTCTTTCCTTAAAAGAAAGTAAGTTATACGGGGATATTAAATATATAACCTGCGGCGATGCCGAGAACGGCAGAGCCTACTATTACATATATAGGACTCAACTTTTTATATTTTAAAACAACGTACAGTGATAATGCAAATATCAAAAGTGAAACGTAGAACGCTACGGTCTTTACAACCCCAAACGTTATACTTACGGGGAAAAACACCGTTATCCCAATTGATATTACCGCCGAGGAAATAAGTCCGATTACGGCAGGTTTCAGCCCCGACATACAACCGATTACCGTCTTGCTCTTCTTAAACTTCTCAAAAAATCTCGCAACAATAAGTATTATAATAAACGAGGGCAACACAACGCCGAGTGTTGAAATAAATGCACCGAATACAGCACCTACAGCAGAATCCCCAAAAAGTGCCAAACCTCGCTGAGAACCAACATAGGTTGCAATATTTATTGCAAAAGGGCCCGGTGTCGATTCGCTTACAGCAATAAAGTCTACTATCTGAGCTTCGGCAAGCCAACCGTGCTTTAAAACCGCATCCTGTACCAAAGGAAGCATAGCGTAACCGCCGCCAAAAGTAAATGCTCCTATCTTAAAGAACGTCCAAAACAACTCAAGGATGCTTAAAAATATACTCATTTTTTAGCACTCCTTTCAGCGATTACAGATGACACAAGTCCAATCACCGCACAGCAAATAACCACGATTATCACGTCTATCTTTACTATTGCCGCAAGTACAAACGAAAGTCCCATTACAATATATGAAACCAATCCCTTGGGACAAGCTTTATACATTTTCACAAGAGCTTTTATTATCAAAGCCAAAACACCTGCTCTGATTCCCATAAAGGCATATTTTACCGCCTTCATATCCTGCACCAATTCAAGAATACCCGATATTGCAAGTATTATCAAAAACGAAGGAAGTACCACACCGAGAGTACAAGCAAAAGAACCCCAAAAACCGCAGCACTTATATCCCACAAACGTCGCCGAATTAATCGCAATAGGTCCCGGAGTTGACTCCGCAATCGCCACAATCTCAAGAATTTCCTCGTCGGTTATCCACTTTCTTTTTTCGGATACCTCTCTCTGAATAAGCGGTATCATAGCGTATCCGCCGCCAAAAGTAAACGCACCTATTTTAAAAAAAGTCGCAAAAAGCTGCCATAGCCTTTTAAAATATTCCTTTCGGTTCATTTTTTCCATCGTTATTATCTCCGATAAATTTATTATGATCAACCGCTTTATTATATTATATTTTCTGTATTATTGCAATAGCCTATACAAACTTGCACACACGTCGGCAAATAGGCTGTAAACCTTGTCTATATAAACTTTATAAGATACATAAATCCGGTCAATATTGCCAAAAAGCCAAAGTTAAACAACGAGAACAGTCCGATATAATATCCTGTTTTTCCGGGGTTGTTTTTTACGTATTCACGGAAAGTTATCAAGCTTGCAAGTGAGGATATGAGTGTACCTATACCGCCAATATTCACTCCGACGAGCAAATCGGTATAGTTGTTTGTAAACTGACTGAGGAGTATTGCCGAGGGCACGTTGCTGATAAACTCGCAGCTTAGTATGCTGAAAAGCAAGGTACTCTTATTAAGAAGTGTTGAAAACAACTCTCTTACGACCCCGATTCTCGCCATATTCCCCGAAAAGATGAAGAAAAATACAAAGGTAAGTAATAGACCGTAATCAACCATCTTCAAAGCTTTTCTATCGACCCAAAAAAGCACTGCAGGAATAACCGCAAGTCCTATCCAATAGGGAATCCCTCTGAACACTATTGCGATTGCAAGAGCAAACAGGCCAAGGTACAGCACCGTCTTTTTGTGGTCAAGAGTTATCTTCTCGTCGCTGAGAGTCAAAGGCTCAGGCTTTACAAACACTATACAGCACAAAGTTATAAGCATAACCGACAGAATAAACGGCGGTGCCATTACAGCTATAAATTCGAGGTTGGGAATTTCAAATTTGGAATAGAGATACAAATTCTGAGGATTGCCGAAAGGGGTAAGCATTCCCCCAAGATTTGCGGCTATATTCTGCATTATGAAAGTAAATGCCATATACTTTGCTTTGCCGGTTGACGTTAAAACCAAATATCCCAAAGGCAAAAACGTCAGCAAAGCCATGTCGTTTGCAATAAGCATTGAACCTATAAATGTTATGTACACCAAAGCCAAAACGCTCATTCTTGCGTTTTTGAAAAGCTGAACTACCTTTCTTGCAAGCATATAGAAAAATCTTATATTCTTCAATGCACAAACAACGGCAAGTACGCAGAATAAACAAGTCAATGTCTTATAGTCAAAATAATTCGTATATTCGCTGTCGATGGGTATAATAAAGCTCGTTACAAATGCCGCTGTAAAAGCTATGCACATTACTGTGTTTTTTCTTACAAAGCTTATCGCTTTTTGCCTGAATGACGTTTTTTCTTTAATGTCCGTTACCATATCTATTACTTCCTGATTCACCTAATTATATTCTTTGAATTGCTTTTTTTATTTAACCGTAGGTGTTTTTCGCTTACAGCCAACAAGTATTGATTATAACACAACGCCAAATAAAAATCAATAAATGATGAATATTATTGAAAATATATAAAAAACTTCCCTTTGAGGATTACAAATTCTTCTCTGTCCTTTATTTTATCATTATATCATTCATTCTTTGTTGAGTTTGTTGATTCTGCATTTATGACACCATTCCGGCAAACAAAAAGGGGCTGTAAAAAGCCCCTTTCTTAACCGATACTAAAAACAAAATCGGTCTTTATTCTTTATTTTACCAAGTTTTGAATTGTTTTTCTTTACAAGTATATTACACATATTTTTCTTTGTGTTATTTATCAAACACCATACATTATCCACAAATAGATATAAGCAGGTATTATGGCTGCCATTGTGAATGGTATGCCAATCTTAAAGAAATCAGAGTTTTTAACGGTATATCCTTCCTTGCGAAGAATACCGATACCTGTTATGTTTGCCGACGCACCGATTGGTGTGCAATTTCCGCCAAGCGTTGCACCTGAAAGCAAGCCAAAATAGAGCACGGTGGGGTCAACGCCTAATGTGGTGGCAAGTCCTGCAATTACGGGTATCATTGTTGCTACATACGGGATATTATCAATAAATGCAGAAATTAGAACAGAT
>JAZOUV010000030.1:0-19413 GCA_045658315.1 Eubacteriales bacterium | reverse complement strand
CCGCAACCACAACCGCCTCCGCAGTTGCAAAGGAAGAAGAGCACGAGGCAGATAGCGATTATAACCCAGATGTTTTCACAGTCGAAAAGGTTACACAAGCAGTTCATAGTAAACCTCCTTTCGGGGAAAGCGGATATTTCTTTACCCTGATATTATTCTATGTCGGAGGTTAATTTTGGTTTTCTGTTCTGCAAGCTTCCAGGGTGCTATATTGGTAATATAGGCAGTATTTTTTGCAAAATGTGTGAATGTACGGGCGAGTATTTCTGTTTTTTTGTTAAGAAAAAATCTTTACCTTTCGTACAACGGTATTTTTTGCTTCTTAACATGTTGCGACAGTGCAATTATCTTCTGTTCTGAAAAATTGCGTTACCCCACTCTCCGTATTGCATATATCCCCTGTTATTCAGTCTTTTTCAGGAAAATTCCCGAAAAAAGATACATACACATAACAAGCAGTGTAAAGTTATATCCCGACCGCAACAACAGCCACACAGCAACAGCTCCCGCAAGCAGTATGCATACCATGGAGCACAAATCAACTATTTTTTCCGCCGTGTCGGGTGACAGCTTCAGAAGTAACGTCTTTTCAAGTATCTGTCCGCCGTCGAGTGTTTTTATTGGCAATATATTTATTGCTATAAGCACGAGGTTGCTTTGTGCAAAGTATGTTACAGCCGGTGTTTCGGGCAAGAAAACGCACAGTCCTATCATTAAAATATTTACAACAACGCCGGCTGAGCTTACAGCTATGTCGGTCTTATACGAAGAAAGGCAGGGGGCTTTTTTTATGTCGATACCGAATGGTAGTACAGTTATCCTGTTTACGCCTTGACCGCAGGCGAGCATAACGGCGATATGTCCCGTTTCGTGAAGAAGAGCAGCCAAAAAGGGAAGCAGATGCAATACTCCCGAGCCTGCGGCTGCCAACAGCCCGAAAAAAACAAACGTCGGCAGGGCGATTTTAATCCTCGGTTTATCAGCCATATTTTATCACCGCCATAAGTATTATGGTTGATATAAGGTATATAATTATTTTTTTCACGTATAACACTTCTTTGCTCTGTATTCTGTGAAATAAATATACTGAGTCAAACGAAAAAATATGCTTTTTATTCGTTTGTTTCAATAGCTTTTTACAGGGCGAATAAAACGTGTTGTTTGTTTTTACATAAAAATATCAATCTTTTCATAAAAGTTGGATTTATCGAAAAAAATAATTGCTTTTTATTGGTGAAATTGATAGATTTTGTGTTGACAAATTGGATAAGCTGACATATAATGTAATGTATATTTAGTTAAAAAGGAGAGAATGTTGTGAAACGAGATCACATAAAAACAGTTAAATTCGGCGGCAGCTCTCTCAGCGATGCTAATCAGTTTAAAAAGGTTGCCGATATTATACTTTCTGACGAGAACAGAAGATATGTTGTGCCCTCAGCTCCGGGCAAGAGATATAAGGACGATGTCAAGGTAACGGATATGCTTTACAAGTGTAACGCACTTGCTGAGAGAGGCGAGTCTATAGACGTTTATTTTGACGGTATTAAAAAGAGATATAACGAGATTATTGCGGGTCTTGGACTAAAAGATTTTTCTCTTGAAGAGGAGTTTGAGACTGTTAAGACTAACATAAAAAGCAAGAGGGGCAGCGACTATGCGGCAAGCAGAGGCGAGTTCCTCAACGGTAAGATACTTGCGGCATATCTTGGCTTTGAATTTATTGACGCGGCAGATGTAATCTTCTTTAAGGAAGACGGTAAATTCGACGAGGACAAGACTAATGCAGTTTTGAAGGGCTTGCTTAAAACTCACGAAAAGGCTGTTATTCCCGGCTTCTACGGCTCAATGCCCGACGGCTCAATCAAGACGTTCAGCCGTG
Organism: Eubacteriales bacterium; assembly: GCA_045658315.1. Classification (GTDB taxonomy): domain Bacteria; phylum Bacillota; class Clostridia; order Oscillospirales; family CAG-272; genus RGIG1995. Next base: position 17,531 of record JAZOUV010000030.1, on the reverse strand, counting down.
GCGGTTCCGATATTACCGGTTCTATCGTTGCAAGAGCTTGTGATGCGGATATTTACGAAAACTGGACAGACGTTTCGGGCTTCCTTATGGCTGACCCGAGAATTGTGGATAACCCCAAGCCTATCGAGGTTATTACCTACAGAGAATTGCGTGAGCTTTCGTACATGGGTGCAACAGTGCTTCACGAGGACGCTATATTCCCCGTAAGAACGGTTGGTATTCCCGTGCAAATCAAGAATACAAACGAGCCCTCAGCTCCCGGTACGCTTATCGTTCCCAAAACGGACAAAATTGACAGTGAACGTGTTATTACGGGTATTGCAGGTAAGAAGAACTTTTCCGTTATTACACTTGAGCAGGATATGATGAACTCGGCTGTAGGCTTCGGAAGAAAAGTGCTTGAAGTGTTTGAAAGACACAATATGGTGTTTGAGCATCTTCCTTCAGGTATTGATACGATGAGCGTGGTGCTGAGTACAAGTCAGCTTGAAAACCACAGAGATGAGCTTATCAACGAGCTTTGCCGTGAGGTTGAGCCCGACTGCATCTATATCGAAGATAACCTTGCTCTGCTTGCTGTTGTAGGTCGTGGTATGGTTGGTGAAAGAGGTACTGCGGCGAGAGTGTTCGATGCGATTGCTAAAGCGGGTGTCAACCTTAGAATGATTGACCAAGGCTCAAGCGAATTAAACATTATTGTCGGTGTTGACGAGGGCGACCTCGAAATTGCAATGAAGGCAATTTACAACGAGTTTGTTAAATAAGAATAACGTATACGTATTGCTCGGCTTCTGTAAAGGAGTCGGGCAGTATTTTTTTGCACTGAGATAACGGGATTCTTCGATTCCGCGACACAAGGTCGCTCCACTCAGAATGACTCACTTGATGATGTTTGTACAAACAGCAACTCTATCGGTCATTCCGAGCGAAGCCGAGGAATCCCATAAATATTTGGATAAGAATAACGGGATTCTTCGATTCCGCGTCACAAGGTCGCTTCACTCAGAATGACTCACTTGATGATGGTTGTACAAACAACAACTCTATCGGTCATTCCAATTTGAAGCCGAGGAATCCCGTAATTGTATTACATTATGGACGTATTTATGAAAATGTATCTTCAAAATGTATAAATTGTAAATTTATTTTTTTGTTTTAGGGGTTTACAAAACGGAAAGAAAGGTGTATAATCAATGAGAGTATAATAATAAAAAAAGGGAAGGGAGTGCTTTTCTTTGCGTATAAATGAATGGAAGCCGTATATTCTCCGTGTAGCAGATATGTTGCTTGCAGTTATTGCTATGCTGTTATCGGAGTTTGTTTTCTTTGCTTCTTTTACAGACAAGAAAGAAATCTTGACGGTTTGGTTAATAGGCTTAGGTATTCAGGCTATTGTTTACGTCGTTTCGCTTTACATATTGAATATCTATCGAATTATTTGGTATTACTCAACTTTGCAGGAAATGTCAAAACTTATAATAGCTTTGATTTTTTCTCAGATGGTCTCATACGTTATACACATTTCGGCCGGAATGGCTTTGTCAAAAATGTTCGGAGCTGTCGATTACCTTAAAGTACATATTGTTGCGGGGGTAATGTCGGTTGCGTTTATTGTAATTTTCCGTATAATCATTTATTCTATTGAACACAAGAAAAATACCGTATTGTTTAGTTCGGCTGAGGACGAGGAAAACAATACTATGATAATAGGCGGGGGCGACGCTTGTTTTCTCTTTATCAGAGAGATGAACTCTAAGCATAGCGACGAATACAGAGTAAGGTGTATTATTGACGATGACCCGGGTAAAAAGGGAATGCTGTTGGAGAATATACCTGTTGTCGGAAACAGATATTTTATTGAAGACGCTGTACATAAATACCGTATAAAAAAGATAATTTTTGCTATTCCCTCATGTCCGGCAAAGGATAAGACCGAGATACTCGGCATCTGTGCTAAGACGAGCTGTGCAGTTAAGACTATGCCTTCTATTTACCAAATGGTAGACGGAGACGAGGCGAATGGTGAATACGTTAAGCAGATTAGAAACGTAGAAATTGAAGATTTGCTTGGCAGAGAGCCTATAAGAATGGACTTTAACTGCGTTATGAGTTACGTAAGCGGCCGTGTCGTAATGGTTACGGGGGGCGGCGGGTCAATCGGAAGCGAGCTTTGCCGTCAGATTGCCGCGTATAATCCAAAGAAGCTTATTATATTTGACATTTACGAAAACAACACCTACGATATTCAGCTTGAATTAAAGAGAAAATATCCGTTGCTTGATATTGTTGCCCTTATCGGTTCGGTAAGAGATAACAAGAGAATGGATATGGTTTTCGAGAAATACAGACCCGACGTGGTGTATCATGCGGCGGCTCACAAGCATGTTCCGCTTATGGAGGACAATCCCAACGAGGCTATAAAGAATAACGTCTTCGGTACATTGAATACAGTTCAGATGGCCGATAAGTTCAGAGTAAAGAGGTTTGTTCTGATTTCTACGGATAAGGCGGTAAATCCTACAAATATCATGGGTGCAAGCAAGCGTATATGCGAGATGATTGTGCAGGCGTATAACCGTGTATCCGAGACGGAATTCGTTGCAGTCAGATTCGGTAACGTGCTCGGCAGTAACGGCTCGGTTATTCCGCTGTTTAAAAAGCAGATAGAGAGTGGAGGACCTGTTACCGTAACTCATCCCGATATAATCAGGTATTTTATGACCATACCCGAGGCTGTGTCCTTAGTTTTGCAGGCGGGTGCGTCCGCAAAGGGCGGAGAGATATTTATTCTTGATATGGGTAAGCCCGTGAAGATTCTTGACCTTGCGGAAAATCTTATAAGACTTTCGGGCTTTGAGCCTTACAAGGAGATAGATATTAAGTTTACGGGACTGAGACCGGGCGAAAAGCTTTATGAAGAGCTTCTTATGGGCGAAGAGGGTATTCAGGCTACCGAAAATAAGCTTATACATATAGGAAAACCCATCGAGTTTGACGAAGAGCATTTCTACGGCGTACTTCACAAAATGAGGCACTGTATGTGCGACGACTCGGTGGATATGCGTTCACTTGTAAAAGAGATAGTTCCTACGTATATTATGGCTCCAAAAGCGGAATAACGATAATTTATAAAAAGCTGTGTACCGAAAAAACGGTACACGGCTTTTTTGGTTCTGTATAGTGATATGACGATACCTTTCTCAGTATTCAATCTTATGTTTTATGCTTTGTCAGGTATTTCACGTCAACGGCACCCGTAACGGCACCCTCGGGCAATATGGATATTACCGCCCGACTTCCGTTCAGCTCTCTTACATAGAGAAGGGAAGTATATACGAAAGAAGCAAATTTCTTGTCGGTACCGTACACGACGGCATCTTTAGAGATTTTTACTAAATCACCCGCTTTAACCGCAGTATTCGTGCTTTCGGGCTTGTTTTCCATAATCGTATTAACCAGAGCCTGTACGTCTTCGTAGCTGTAGCCGGCATCGGTGAGACGGTTTTTGCGGTCATTTCCTACGCCCCAAAGACCTGCTATAACCTCGTTGGCGAGCGTATCAACAGTTTTGGGGATAGTTACGGGAGGTTCACCGCCGTCTATATCGAATCCGTTCAAGCCCCTTTCTTTAATAAGCGAGGGGAAATCGCGGTACATATAGTTCTGGTCGCAAACGATGTCTGCAACGGTATTTTTTCTTAGCAGGTTCGTCTCACCGCCGAACTGCCATATTCCCATAATATCGGGATTTTTATACGTACATTTTTCTGCCCACTGGGCAACCCAATGGGTATATCTTTCAAGCTCGTTATCGTTCATATACGCCGAAAAAGCATATACGGTTGAGTAGATTCCCACCCAATATCCTAAAGTTTCGAGGCTGTCGCACCATACCTTTACGATTTCCGTAAGCTTTGATTTGCCGAGAGTCAACATATCTTGATGCTCAACGTCGATAAAGATTGGCAGTTCAAACTGTTTCTTTCTGAGAACGTTTCTGTAAAAGAAATCGGCTTCTTTAGTTGCGTCTTCGGGCGAAAGTGCCTTGCTGAACCAGTATACTCCGATGGGAATATTATTCTTTTTGGCTTCGGCATAGTTTTTTTCAAATAAGGCATCGGTGTAGAGACCGCTGTCTCCGCCTCCGCCCTTTAGTATGGCAAAGGTAACTCCCTCTTTAACGGCTTTTTTAAAATCGAAGTTGCCCTGCCATTTTGATATATCAATTCCAAATTTTTTCATAGAGAACAGTCCTTTTTCTTAGTCGTTGTTGTCGTTAGTCTTGTTTTTTGATGATGATTCGGCATCGACAAGCCCCTCTCCGAGTATATAGGCTATGCAGGTTGCTCCCGACATAATTACACCCGATATCTGAGTCGCCACGCTTTCGGCAACGCCGAAAGACAGCAAGAGGGGGACTATAAATCCCACGACGGCAATCCAGAATTTTCTGCTTGTCAGTTTTCGTCTCCAGTCTATTTTCATAATCTTATCAATCTCCTTTATCTGTGATATTTTTCGAGGTCGGTCAGTCTATGGTTGGTAACTTTCAGTTCCTCGTCCATAACTGCGGTATGCTTTTCAAGGTTGTACACGCGGTCGATAACCTTGTTATGCTCGTCCACCTTGATTTCGAGCTGTTCTATACGATAGCTTGTCAGCTTTGAGTTAATCATAATACCCGCCAAAGTGGCGATAAAGCTTCCGATTATTCCCGCAAGAGAGGTTAATATTTCGTAGTTCATAACGTTTTATCCTTTTTCAGAAGCAGTAACACGGCATTTTTCAAGGAAAGCGGAACGTCATCTATCGTTTTTATTTGCTTTTTAATAAGAGTAGCGTAAATCTTTGCCAAGAAAATCATCTCCTTTATATATTATTAATACAGAGTAACTATTGTGAATACATCTCGTAAAGCTCACAGAGTGCTATATGGGTATCGGTTATCTGCTCCTCGAGCGAGCTGTTTTTCTGTGAAAGGAGCAGGATATACTCGTCCTTTGAATATTGCGTTTCGGTATAAGTATAAAGGGAGTCGGTAGGCTGACCGAACTCATTTTTGTCTACCTTTACGACATCGGTATGAACGAAAACGGTATCCCCCGATATAATAAGGGGGGAGGCTTGTTCAAGCGAGCCGTAAACATTGTACAGAACTGTCATAACACATCTCCTTTCTTTTTATATATACATAATTCTTGCACTTTTGTTGTAAATACTTTCTTCCTCGGTGGATTTTTCGCCGAGTACGAAACAGAATATACCCGAACCGTAGCCGCCTGTATTCTCTCCGCCTATAACACAGTAACTCATCGGTGCAACAACTGCCCAGTCGGTGTAAAAGGTACTGTTTGAGCCGGTAAATGAGTTTGGGAAGAAACCGGCTTTGGTGGTAGCGGCTATACTGTTTGCATACCCTTCATAGTATGCTTCTTCAATGTTTGTAACAGAACTCACCATTTTGTCTACCCAAGTTACAAAAACTGATTTTTTGGTTGACTTAATGCAGTCGAGCCACTGATAGACCGTGCCGTAAATATCTTCAAGACCTAACAGCTTTGAACGGTATTGTCCCGAAAGACGGGCTGCCGAGCTTAACAATGTTGAATCCATACCGTAAGTGTCGCTAACGCCTGTGGTAAGGTTTTCGATAGATGTTCCATCGCCCGTATAGCCGCAACAAATGCAACGCTGTGAGTCGAGGTTCTTATACTTTAATACGTACATACACTGGATAAACAGCCATTGATAATAAGAAAGGAGATATGCATTTTTGTTGGCTGCGTACTCACAGGCCTTGTTCAGATCGTTGATAAATGAAACGGGCTTGTTCGGAAGGCTTGACATAACCGTTTTACCGTCAGAGGTTTCGCTTAAAGAGGCAAGGTATGTACCGATGTAGAAAATATTTTTATGTATGTCTTGGAAAATGTGAGCATTGTAATCAAAGCCGTATAAATCGGGGTGGTCTGTCATACTGATTCTGAAGCTGGTTCCTATCGTTTCTATTCTTATACCACGGCGTGGGAAGGCAATACAGACGTCGTATTCTCCACTGTCGTCAAAGGTAATGGGTGTACCGTCTTCAAATTTTGAAAAATCGGTAGTTTGAAGCTTTCCCACCTCTTTGCCGTTTTTGAGAAGCACCGGATAATGACCGAAGAAGTTATCCCAAGCAGCATCGCCGGGGGAGAGCTCCTTTGCATCGTTTAAATACATCAAGGCTGACTCGGGGGCAGAATAGGTCGAATTAATCGAAACCGTCATTATCTTATAATTTCTTTCAAGCTCAACGCTTCTCCAAGCGTTTCCGTCAAAAAATTCGAGAATCTTATTTTTAATACGGAAGTTGTGTGCTCCGTTATCGCTCATAATTTCGCCCAATACGTGCGAATTGAGCGTTGATTGTGTTTGTTCGGACAATTCCCCTATATTTTTTTCTGCATTGGCAAGTCTGCTCTGCATATCGGCATAACCGCTTTTGCGTTCAGCCTCGGAAGAAATAACGTCATTAACCGCAATAAGAAGCTGTTCTGCCAATTCCGGTGAGGGGGGATTGTCAGTCTTGTCGGAAGCGATGTCAGCCCCCGAGACGATGATGCCGAGGCTAACGTATTCGGTATTTAACTGCTTATAAGAATTGGTGTCGGGCAGGTCGCAAAGACCTACAACGCCCACCGTAAGCTCTCCGCCTTCAACAGTCAGACATTCCCAGGGAATAAGAGCCACGTCGTCTGTAATGGCAACGGTTATACTTTTACCGCTGCCCACGAATACGGCAACCTTTACGGGATAGTCGTTCCATTCCTTCGAGAAAGCGAAGCGGCAGGAAATATCGTTTACAGAGCCGCAGGTTAAGGGAACTTGATTAAAGTTGAGTTCTTTTTTTATTTTGATGTCCGATTGCTGAATGGTCAAATTAATATATCTCATATATTACCTCCCTTTGTATTTCGCTTCAAAATACGAGTCAATGAAATCCTCGTCGATGCCCATAACGAGAGCCTTATATCTTACGGTGGATTCGTCCTCGTAGTTGTAGTCGAGTGCCGACATAACGTCGTAAAGCTGACCGTTGGCCTGCATAATATAAAGCTCGTTCTGGCTGATATAGTCTTTCGTTTTTTCATCGAACTCAGCCCAGAACTGTCTGTTTTCGTTGACGACCTTCTGACGTTCAATTCTGAGTTCTTGTTCGCGGTATTTATCCTCTTGTTCGTCGAGGCTTTGCTGGTATGCCATTTTTGCATCAAACTGAGCCTGTTCGGCGGCAAGCTTTGCATCGAACTGCTGCTGGTTTAAGTTTGCGGCATAGTATTTGTAACCTATTTCGGCATCGGCTATCTGTTTTTCCTGCTCCTTCATAGCTAACTTATAGGCGGATTCCCACTCGCTGTCCTGAATTGCCATATCGTTTTCATATTCGCTGAGGTATAGGTCGCGTAGAGCGTTCACCTCGTTTTCGTATATCGAATAGCTGTCAAGATAACGAGAGTATTCTTCTTTGTTCTTGTCGGTGAGATACCCGAGCTTGCTTTCAAGCGTTTTAAGCTCGTCGTTGTAACGCGAATATGCAGCCTCATACAGTTCGGGAACTATGTTATTCAGCTTGTCGAGGTAGCTGTTGTACGCCTTGATTCCCGCCGTTTGAGCGTATGAGTTGCCGTAACCGCCCGACAGTGCCGATGCATTTCCGACCGAATCCTCCATAGCCTGTTTGCCCTGCTCAATATAGTTTTTCTTATACTGATTATAGAGAGGGTCGCTGTCAACATCGTAAGAAAAGGCTTCCTTGTTGAAAAACTCGTTTTGCGTTTGAGTCAAAAGCTCGGCATCGGAAAAGGTAAAATCCTGCGGTTTGTTGTTATTCTTGTAATCGTTGTAGTTTTGGAAAGCGTCCTCGACCTTCTGGCTTTCCTCGTATTTCTTTTTCGTAAGATTTGTAGCCAAGTGTAATCACTCCTTTTTTACATATCGAGCATAAAGGCGATTCCTTCTATATATCTTGGAGGGAAGGTTATGGCCGAAAGCTCACTAATGTCTATAGTTTCAATGGGTATACTTATTTCTCTGTCGTTAAGCTCGGTAAGTTCGCGTAAGTAATCCTCTTCACAACCGCTTTTTATGGTCTGCGTATTGTTTCCGTTTACAAGATACTTTTCATTAAGAGCCTGTTTTTGCGACAGATAATTTTCGAGAGCCTTGTCTATTTCGTGAACGTTTTTACTTATAGAAAGCGATGTAATAAAGCCGATATTATCTTTTTCGCAAAGGGCTTTCATAGGGGTAACGCATTTAAGCAGGTCAATATTTTTAACTATCATTTTTGTTTCTCCTTAATTTAAAGCTGGATATTTCCGACAGTCTGTCCCGAGCCGTTTAGTACGGATAGGGTATAAGACGAGCCATCTCTGAAAAGTGCAAGTGAAAAGGTTGCCGAGCCGACTCCCGTATCAAAGGTAAGGATACCTGAAGGATTAATGAATAAACGTCGGTTTACGCTGCCGTTTGAAATATAGAGACTGCTGCCGACTTTTATGCCGTTGTAGTTGTTTGTTAAGTCGAGGCGTTGTTCGCCGTCGGTTGTAATTTTACTTGCCGTTATACTTCCGTTGGATATGTAGCTTCCGTCGAAGTAACAAGCACCGCTTTTTGCAATATAGAAAGTAGTATAGCCGTAGGCGTTAGTAGCCCTTAACCAATATGAGTCTGACGAGTTGGCTGAGTTAAGTGAAAGTGCTCCGTACCCCGATGCCGACGTTGAAAGACCCGTGGAATTTAAAGACCAGCCGCCGATAGAGGCGGAGAGGGCTGATAGGTCGGATACCGACAGCTTATCTGCCGAGAGCGTACCCGTCATAATATTGTTTCCGTTGATAGATGTCGAGCCGCTTTGAGATAGGTCGTTAAATTTAACGTAACCGGTGAAATCTATACAGCTCGAAATAAGCGATGCTGTTCGGTTCGTCAGCGTGAAGTTGGTTGAATCGGTGCCGTCTTTGATGAGCCAGTTTATCTTATCGGCACTCTGTGTTACGGAAGAAATACTGTTGCCGAGGCTAACGACGCTTTCTTTTAACTGCAATACGTTGTTTTTTGAAAATTCGGCATTTTCCGAGGCATCGCTTATGGTGGTTTTGAGAGAGTCGGCGAGGTTGTCGGTGTCGATATTGAGCATCATATACCGCAGTTGGTCGTGCAGAGTGGCAAGATAACCGCGTATTTTTTCGGCATTAGCTTTGTCCGATATTTCTTCAAACGTGGGCAGGGTAATGTTTGAAAACATATCTATATCACCTCACCCGCATATTCAAATATTTTAGATATCGAGTATATTTTACAGCCGCCCTTGCCGACTAATTTTAATCTTAAATGGTCGCAACGAGGGGGAACTGCGTTGAGCGTAACCGTCTTTAAAGGACTGCCCGTAAAAGAACCGCACATTTTCCATATACCGCTTGAATCGGTCATAATATAGAGCCGTAAACTACTGCCCCTGTCGGCTTTTAGGCGTAGTTTCAGCCTTATCAAAGACTTTGCATCGTCCGTAAAAAAGCCTATATCGGAGGTTTCGGCATACCAATCGAAGTCGTCTTCTCGTATGGGGGAGACGCCTAACTTGCTTAAAAGTACGGGAATGTCGTTGCTTCCGATAAGCTCTGCCGAGTAACAGCCGTTATCTTCTTTAATCCCTATAATGTTATTTTCAAGTGCCGACAAATGCGTATATCTTGAAGAATCCTCTTTGTGCCAAATGCTTCTCTCGGTGTCGTATGCGTAGAGAAAGGGCGTGCCGGTTTGAGATACCAAGCTGATATAGTATTTGTTTTGGCAAAAGGCGGCAACGGCATTTTTGAAAGATACGTTGCCCAAAGACCTTGAAAGAAGGGTGGGAGTACTTCCCGAATAAGAATAGATACCGTTTTTACCGTGATAGTAAAGAGTTCCGTTATGAAGGCAGAGTGATTTTTCGCTGCCGAGCTTTACCCCGTCGAAAGAATCCTCGTATAACGTGTAGTTTGAGGGTTTCGTACCGAAAAGCCTGTGTATTCTGTTTTCCTTGAAAAAGACGACGTAGCCCATGTGGGATATAATACCCGTAAATGCTCCCTCACTGCCGCACGAAGCGGCATAGCTGTCGGTCGATAAGCCGTTATAAGCGTTCCATATCCCCGGCTCACCCAGCTTTGACGCATATATTTCGTTTACGAAATTTCCCTTGCGGTCAAGTCCGTATCGACAGCCGAAAAGTCGGTTCTGATGTTCGCATATAAAGTCCATAATCGGCAAAAGCTTTTTTATTTTGCAGTTATTGTCGGCGGGGATTTCAAATGCAAAAAGAGATTCGTAAGGAAGGTCGATGATAATTCCGTTCTCCTCGGCGGAAAGTATATTCGCATTTCCGTCGATGTGCGTATCAAGGCCGTTTATTTCTATGGCGTCGTTAGCTCCGAAATGTTTATCAATTCCCTCAATTTCAATACAACAGCAATCAGTTTGTATTTTAACCCACTCGTCTGTTTCTTCCGAATATTGCTTTAATACGGCGGGGCTTTCGTTAAGGTCAAGCCAGAGCGTATTTTCGTTAGAAGCGGGCGGAGCGGCGGATTTTGTGGGCAGAGGCATATCCTTTAGGCAAGGATATATTGTAACAGATGTAGAATCGCCGTAGCTGATTTCATCGGTTATACTGCCCCTTTCCTTGCAAAGTCCGTTTTCGTCAACGTCTAACGTGTTTATGTAATATCCGTCGGGGAAAACGATAATTTTGCTTCCCATAGATACGAGATGCTTGTCCGAGATGTTTGAAAGTCCGTCATACTGCAAAACGCCGTTATAATAAAGCGAATTGCCTACGGTGCAGGTGATGCCGTTTACCGTATGCAGAGCCGAAGGCGGTGTCGAAAAATCGGAGAGCCAAAGTCTTTTCTGCCTCGTTGAAAGTATGGGGAATAAAGACGACGAGGTGTTTTTCGTGTCGCTGAAGCAGTTTTCGGGACAGCTTATTGTAGTGTCGATACCGCCGAAAGTGCGTATTACGCTCTCTGTGGTTTTGGTTGGTGTCAGTGTTGGAAAGTGCATATAAATACCTCCCTTGCGTCATACGTTAAAGTATTGCGTAAGCTTTATCGGCATATATTTTCTGTTGTAATACCTCTCAAAATCAAGATAAAGTGAAGAGTAGAGTGCAAGGTCAACGCTGTATTTGTTGATGTCGGAGTAATAAAGGTCAGACTTCATTGCAAGATAGTGGAAATATATGTCGGTAAACGGTTCGGGGATAATAAGAACGGTATCCTCCGAGGACTCGGCAGTGTAGGGCGAAAAAGAAATATTGTCAGTGTTTTCGTGGGTTAAGACAAGGGTGTGAAAGACCGAGGAATCGAGCGAGGAGAGCCACCCTATTTTCAGCTCGTCGGGAACAGTGTTGCTTTTTTCCGTATCGAATTTAACGATAGCTTCTTTCAGAGTCATAGTGTAAGCCTCCTTGTAGATTTAAAATTAATCGTTTGAAACTGAAGCTTTAAATTTTTCGGCAAGCTCGTCGGCAAGCATAGCGTTTGAAACAGCCTCGGCGAATGACCTTTCGATAAAGAACTGTTTACCTGTGGGGATATGCTTATATTTGCCGTTGACGGAGACGGTACGCACGTCGTCGCCCTTAAAACGCTTAGGTATGAATACGGGTATTAAGTCCTTATTTGTGTTTTTCATAAATGTAAATCTCCTTTTTTTTAAAAATAATTTGTAAGCTAAAGAAAAGGCAATAATTTTAGATAAATAAGAGGGGCTAATCTTTATTAAGAGAAGCCCCCCTTTACGAAATTAGTGAGGTTTAACGGAATAGCCGTTAGGTTATATGGACTTTAGTTCGCTTCAGCGATATCGTCGGAGAAGGAAGAGCCCGATTCGACACGGAGGATATAGTCGTCTGCGAGGATTGACGCACACATAAACGCTTTCCAACCGATAGAGCTTCTCTGGTTAAGCGGGTCGTTGCCGTAGCCTCTCTGCTTAACGATATGCTCGATAGTACCCGTGCCGTTGATATCGATGATACCGTATGCATCAGCACCGAGGAATATAGTTGAGTAGGAAGCGGTGCCCATTTTACCGCCTTCGCCGGGATAGAGCTTGTCGCCCGAAGCGTAGGTAATGCCGAGGGGAGCGTCAGCGAAGATAAACTTCGATTCTGTATTAACGCCGACAACCTTGAAGCTAACAGCCTTGTTTTCACTTGCGTCATAGTACTGAAGCGTTCTGCCGACGAGGTCGGAAGAAATACTTTCCGTTACTGTGAGCTGATATGCAGAAGCAGAGCCACAGCCGTTGGAGACGGAACCGGTACCGCTTGCACTGTATGCTGTAGGAGTAAGAGTACGGGAAGACTCTGTGAGGTCTTTACCGTAGTTAATCTTAGCCTCGGAGGACTCAACGAATCTTACGCCGCCGAGCGTACCGAGTTCGCCGTTAAGTATTTTTTCAGGCTCAGCGTACTTTTTGATATCTACCCAAGCGTCGCCCGATTCTTGCATAAGGTCGAAAGCGACGTGGGGGTGAATTATAGCAACGTACTTGCCGTCGATGGTGGGAGCGTTTACCGCTTTAAGCTGAGCCGCAGCCTTGAATACGTCAACGACACGGAGCTTTGCATTTTTGTCGAGGGCTGAACGGGAGGTATTAACGGTAATTATACCGTCCTTTTCGCTTGAGCAGTAGTTGACGTTTGTACCCGTCTGGAGAACATCTCTGACGATAGTATCGATAGTTCTGCCCGCCTGGTCAGCGAGAAGCTTTGTAGCCTCGATAACGGTGTTGTCGATGGCCGTCATTTCGATAAGGTCAGTCTGTTCGATGTAGTCGCCGTACTGGTTAAGAGTAGCGGTGAGGGGAACAACCGTCATTTTTGTACCTGCGGGAGTGATACCCTCGGTAATGGCGTTAAGATTTTTTGCGAGAGGCTTCATTCTGCGGAACTCAACGGTTTTACCGCCGTGAGGAGGAATGGGTCTCTTCTGACCGAACTGCATGTGAACGAGGTTGGGTGTTGCGAGTTCGATAAGCGTTTTGTCATAAAAGGTTTTCATTTCAGCGGAAAGTCCGCCGTTGTTATAGGAAGCGGTAACACCGTTCTGTGCATTGATTATACCGTCAGTACCGTGTACTGTTGTGTTTGCACCGAAATTAGTAATGTTTTCCATATTAAGTAATCTCCTTTGCTGTAAAAAGTGTAATAATCAGTGTGTGGGGGTAGAAAAGCGGTCAAAGTCTGATTTTTGAGCCGTTTTCAGATGTATGTATGTTTTTTTCAAAAACAACAACCTCAAAGTCTGATTTTTGAGCCGTTTTCAGATGTATGTATGTTTTTTTTAAAAACATACAATCTCAAAGTCTGATTTTTGAGCCGTTTTCAGATGTATGTATGTTTTTTCAAAAACATACAATCTCAAAGTCTGATTTTTGAGCCGTTTTCGACCTGTTTGATGATAGAGCGTATTTCTTTACCCGTGAGGGAAGATACGTCGGTTTTACGGACTGTACCAGTGCCGTTATGGAGTCCGTTTTCGGCAACGCGACTGCCGTTTGCACGTATATTTTTGAGGGTTTGTTCGGCAACCCTTTTAGCAGTACCCGAGACGGCATTTTTGAGTATTTCATCGGAATGAGCCGCCGTGTAAGCCTTTCTGAGAGGCATACCGCTTTTGAGAAGCGAGGAAAAGACGGGATTTTTCAGCTCCGTTTTGAAGTCGAAGGAGGGGAAGAGCTTTTTAAGCTGTTCGCCCTCGTTAGACCAACGCTGTGAAAGAGCCCTTGCCTTTTGAGCGATGAACTGTTCTCTCGTTTTTAAATTACGTGCGTCTGCGTTATTCTCTTTTGTTTTGTCGGTTTCAGCAGCTTCGTTCTGCATTTTTTCGAGCAGAGAAGAAGGGTCAGAGGAGTCAATTCCGTACTTAGCGGAGAGAAAATCGATAATAGGCTGTTGTTTAGCCACAGACTCCTCAAGGGACTTGTAACCTTTGAAACGCTTGTCGATAATGCCCTGTGTGCGTTTTTTGAAAGCGTTTTCGTATTTACCGCCCTTGATAAGCTGCTCGAACTCCATTTCTAACTGATTGTCGCTGAATTCTGCGACAGAAGTTTGAGCCTCGTTAGTTTCTGCTTCGGGTGATGCGGCACCCATATTGACGTTTGAATCAATACTAACGTCATTGTCAGCAAAGAACTGAAGACCGATACGAAAGAGATTTTGTTTTTTCATAATACATCGTTCCTTTCCGAAGTGTCAGAGTTTTGTGTTATCTCGGGTGATATTATACCACCTTTTCTAATGTTTCTCTCCCCAAAGTAGAGTCGGAGGCGAAAAATTTTTAAAAAAGATTGTTTGCATAAGAATAACTCTATCGGTCATTCGGAGCGAAGCCGAGGAATCCCATAAATATTTGCATAAGAATAACGGGATTCTTCGATTCCACACCTGACGGTGTTCCACTCAGAATGACTGCTTAATAATATTTGCAGACCAGGCACGGTCATTCCGAGCGAAGCCGAGGAATCACGTCATTATTACCAAAATGTTTTTATGGAAAGCTGTGTGGAAAAGTGTGTTGAAAACTCTGTGGAAAACCGCAAAAATATTGGTGCCGACGGTGCCTTTATATCCTAAACATATATAACATATACTTAAATAACATATTCTTTTCTAAGCTGTCTTAACTTTATCTTTGCTAACCTATACTACACTGTGTCAACCTAACGTCAACCACTTGACAACCGCACATTACACCACTCATTATCAGACGTTTTTGGTAAAAATGACAAAAAAATAAAAGTATCAAGGATACAATTCATACGAGTCATTTTCGTTAAAGAAGAGGGCATTTTTTTCTTCGGTATGCACTGTAGGTCTATATCGGTCTTTCCTGATTGCGTTATGCAACTTCCAATGTATGATAACGACAATCCCCGATGTAAAGTGGAATATAAATCCCTTTTTTTCAAGTTCTTCGAGGTCATTGTCAGAAGCCTCAATCATACGTTGTATTCTTTTTGGGTTATTGATAAAACCGTCGTCGTCGGCACGTATGGCAAGGTGAAAATAGAGAGCTTGAGCAGTAAGCGACAATTCGAGAAAATCGTCGCTGTCGATAACGGTTTTGGAGAACATTCTTCGTTCAGCCAAGATTAAATCACTGTCCTTTCTAAAAAGAAACTGTTATTCAAAGTTTTTGGGGGAGTTTAAGAGGGGACTTTTTTTAAAAAGACCCCTCTTTTTTCCTCTTTTTTTAATCAAACTCTTGTTTACTTATCTCGGTGTAGCAGTAGACGCCGCCCTTTGTCTTGCGGCTTCGATACGCGAAATTTTCTTTGCGGTATTTTTTGAATAGTTAGAAACAGGAGTACCGCCGCTGTTTGTATTAATTGCAAATTTCGCAGCATAGCCGTTAGACAGTCCCTTTAGGTCGGGGTGGTCGTTTTCGACGATAGTTGAAAGCTCAATTAACTTTGAGTACATTTCCGAATAATTGTTTGCGAAAATATTTTTCTCGTTTATTTTTTCAGCAACGAGGTTTTTACCCTCGAATTCCATCATATCGAGACAAGAGAGAGTCTGTTCGGCACGGGACGGCTCAAAGAAGCCGAGCCTATAAAATTCTTTTGCGAGTTCGTTTTGCGAGAGCTTAGTAAAGGCGGACTGCTTCTGTGCCTTAACCTTTATATCAAATATAGGCAAACGAGAGCCGAGGTCAACGCCGAAATTATTACCGTATTCGGTGGGGCGAAGAAGCTCGTTTGAATAAGAAATGAAGTTGAATTCGCCGTTGTCGCCGGTTATACGGAAACACCTCGGCAGGTCATAGAACTGCCTTATAAGCTCGATAATAATATTGTTAAGAGTAACGAAGACACGGTAAGAGCCTTTAATCATATCCCTTGAAAGCTTACTGCCCGATTCCTGAAGTGCGGCGATAGCCGAAGCAGCCGTAACGCCCGCGGCAGTATTACCTCTTGTAAAATCGGAGTTGCCGGTGGTTTCTTTCAGCTCGTTAATTTTGTTGTTAATAAAGGCAACCGAAAGGGAAGACACCTCGGGAACGTTAATGGGAATCATAGAATCGTTAGGATTACCCGAGCCTGTGTAGTGAACAATGGGGTTAGACCAGTCGGCGAACTCTTTTTCGTTAATGGAGCCGTCGCCGCGTGCGAAATAACGCACCGTTGAAGCCATACGCACGTTTTCGCAAACCGACGCACTCATAAGGTCGATTTGAGTCTGCGTATCCTTCATGACATCGATGTAACCGAAGCCGCAGGGATTGCCTTGCTCAAGGAAGAGCTTGTCAAAGACGAATGGATAGAGACCGTGGTCGTAATAGCCTTTTTTGTAGAGGGTAATATCATTTTCAGAGGCGTAGAGGATAACGTCGGCACAGAATTTGCAGAGGTGGAGAACGGTTTTACCGCCGTCGTTGACCTTGTAATACCAGTCGATGACGGGCGTTTTGTTACTCGTATCGACGGTGTCGTCGTATGCATATTTCGTAACGTCAAAGGAGGAAGAACCGAGTTTGCCGTGAAGCTCGGGATAACGAGCTTCGAGAATATCGTTGTTAAAAAGCTCGACGTGGAAGATGTTGGGCGATTTTTGAATATCGGAAATCCCCGGCTCCCAAAAGAGATTAAGGATATCGCAACGGGTAACGGTTATGTCGCCCGTACCGTTATTTTTAGAAGGGTCCCAAAAGATACCGTAGACTCCTGTGCCGCCTTTAAGCTTATCATACCATACGTCTGAATAGACCTGCTCAAAGTCGTTTTGTTCAAGTATGACGGGGAGAATATCGGTAAGCTGTTTAGCGGCATCGGAGTCGCTTTTTTCGCGTGGGAGAACGATAGCCTCGGGGGTGTTGTCCATAACGTCGGCGTGTTTGTTGGCGATGGAGTTGAAGAGCCATGCAGAAGAGGGATTATATTTGCGATTGCGGTCGCGTATCTGCTCCCAATGCCGCATTTTCCACCAGAGATCATTTTCGGTAATACGTTTTTCGAGGTTGGTTTTACCCGCCTTATAGGCTTTGAGAAGAGAATAAGCCTTATCTAAATGCTTCTGCCCGATTTTATCGGGAATGAAGTCGGGAGGTAACATAGCCATAGGTTTTTTTGTGTAATAAATTGAATTTACAGCCGTAAGCTCGGGCTGAATATTCCGGTTATTCTTTTTCTTGTTCTGTTTATTTTTCATAATATGATTACCCTTTCTGAATTAAAAATGATGTATCATTGTTGCACAACCTCATCCCGTGCGGTAGGGCGGTGCCTTGGTGCCGCCGCAAAAAACGGAGAGGGAGATTTTTCGATAAGAGAGTTACATATAACTATATGCCTTATATTTTTCTTCTCCGAGCAAATTTAGTGGGTCGGCGGGGGGAATGGTGTAATGCAGAGATTCTTTGGGCTTAATGGGGCGAGACATGCAGAAATATCTGAACGAGTCGGCAAAGTGGTCTTCCTGCGAGGTATCGAGGTCTTCG
>JAZOUV010000029.1:0-37960 GCA_045658315.1 Eubacteriales bacterium | reverse complement strand
TGTCGTTGGCGTTTTCTTTTCAAAAACATTTCTTCAGTTGATGGGTACACCCGAAAACGTTCTGAACCTCTCTTCCGTTTACATGAAAATTTATTTCTGCGGAATAACATTCAGTATGGTTTACAACTTTTGTGCGTCAATCCTCAGAGCTGTAGGCGACACCAAAAGCCCCCTAATCTTTTTAAGTTTTGCGGGTGTTATTAATGTTGTGCTTAATATTTTTTTCGTAACCGTTTTACATATGAATGTTGCAGGTGTAGCTCTCGCGACGATTATATCTCAAGCTTTCTCGGCAGTTATGGTCGTTATAACACTTTCAAACAGAACTGATGAATGCAAACTTATTCTTCGCGAAATAAGGTTCTATAAAGATGAGCTTTTAAGAATAATAAAAATAGGGCTTCCCGCAGGTATTCAAGGCTCCTTATTCTCTAAATCAAACGTCCTTGTTCAGTCCTCTGTAAACTCCTTCGGCGATATTTTTATGGCAGGTAGTGCTGCCGCCGCCAACATTGAAGGATTCGTTTTTGTTATATTGGCTGCATTTCAACAAACAGCCGTTAATTTTATAGGACAAAACACAGGGGCATGCAAATTCAAGAGAGTTAAGAAAATCTTTTGGCTTTGCCTCTTGTGTGTAACTGTGGCAGGTATTGTTTTCGGCGGAACATTTTACCTTTTCGGAAAAAATCTTTTGGGGATATACATAACAGACTCAGACCTTGCAATTAAGTACGGTTTAATACGTTTGTCTTTTATATGCCTTCCATATTTTCTATACGGCCTTATGGATGTAACTACAGGGGCATTAAGAGGCTTAGGCTCTTCTTTAGCTCCCATGGTGATTTCAGTTTTGGGGGTATGTGGCATTCGTCTTCTTTGGATCTATACAATTTTCAGTATTGAGAAATTCCATACTCCTCATTGCTTGTTTTTGTCTTACACAGTATCCTGGATAATCACCTTCGGACTGCAATTAACAGCATTTTTAATACTTTACCGAAGACACCAAAGCACATCTAATGAATGAAGGTATTTATATGAAGCAAACAGATAACAAAGCAAAAATCCAACTCATACTCTCGATGATAATTTTCGGTACCATCGGAATATTCAGAAAATACATAGACCTCCCCTCATCTATTCTTGCTATGGCAAGAGGGTTTATCGGTATGTTTTTTCTTATGGTAGTTTTATTTCTGAAAAAAAACAGGCTGTCTTTTTCCGCACTTAAAGCGAACTTTACCTACCTGTTATTATCGGGAGCATTTATAGGCTTTAACTGGATATTACTCTTCGAGTCCTACAACTACACCTCAGTTGCCGTTGCAACACTCTGCTATTATATGGCTCCCGTAATTGTTATAATTTTATCCCCTTTTGTTCTGAATGAAAAATTGACTTCTATTAAAATAATCAGCGTCCTGGTAGCTCTTTTGGGTATGGTTTTTGTTTCCGGCATTTTAAAAAGCGGAATAAGTTCTATCCTTGAAATGAAAGGTATATTATTTGGATTGGGAGCCGCTTTATTCTACGCTTGTGTTATACTTCTTAACAAAAAAATCAAAGACATTTCCCCGTTTGATAAAACTATTTATCAATTAGGTATAGCCGGCATTGTTTTGCTTCCATACACATTGTTGACAGAAAACTTTGACATTGTAACGCTTGATTCAACATCTTTGATTCTGCTTCTTGTTGTGGGTATTGTGCATACGGGAATAACCTACTTTCTTTACTTCGGTTCTCTCTCGGGACTTGACGCACAGACTGCTGCACTTTACAGCTATATTGACCCTATCTTCGCTATATTGCTTTCCGCATTATTGTTAAAAGAAGGAATGGGTATATTTGAAATGATCGGCACTGTACTGATTTTGGGGTCAACAATATTCTGCGAATTATCGTCATTTTCAAGAAAAAAGAAAGAAGAGAGCATTCTATGAACACCATCTACAAACAAATGCCCGTTGCTGTAAACAAGTGCAGTGAATATGATTATAATGCCGTAAAAAACATATTGACAAGCCAGATTTCAAAATTAGTAAGGGAAAAAGCCTATTTTGAAAATAAAAATGTTGTTGTCAAACCCAATCTGCTTCTAAAGGCCTCCCCTGACAAATCAATAACGACGCACCCCATTGTAATGGAAGCGGTTATAGATACAATCAAGGCATATAATCCTAAATCAATTACCATAGCAGAAAGTCCCGGCGGACCGTACAATTCGGCGAGTTTGAAGGTCATTTATAAAGCTACGGGTATGACTGCAGTAGCCGAAAAATGCGAAGTTAATTTAAATACCGACCCCTCAGCAGAACAAATATCTAATCCTGACGGAATGGTTTGTAAAATTTTTAACATAATTTCCCCTATAAAAAACGCCGATGTTATTGTAAACGTTTGCAAACTGAAAACCCACTCTCTTACCACAATGAGTGCGGCAACCAAAAACCTCTTCGGCACTATACCGGGAATTGAAAAATTTGAAATGCACACCCGCTACAAGGAATTGCCGATATTTGAGAAGATGCTTACAGATCTTTGTGCCATGCATTTAAAAAGAACACCTATGCTTTCAGTTGTTGATGCAATATACGGCATGGAGGGAAACGGCCCGTCGGGCGGAGACGTAAGAAACTTCGGTCTATTGCTTTCATCCCTTAATCCCTTTAACCTTGACGTTGCTTGCTCTTCTGTTATGGGGCTTGAAGGAAATGTAGGCTACATCGAAGAAGCAAAAAAACTGGGACTTTGCGTTGATAATTCAACCGAATTACATATTATAGGCGGTGCCATTGACGAATATAAACAAAAAGACATAAAGTTACCCGAAACAAAATCTCTGCCCATATTAAAAAGACTTCCCACGCTTTTCGGCGGTAGATTAAATAAGTTTCTTGAACCGCGACCTGCAATTATGACCAATAAATGTGTAGGCTGCGGAGAGTGCATGAGGTCGTGCCCTGCAAAAACCATAGACCTTATCACTAGTAAAAACGGCAAAAAGCTCGCAAAAATCAATGAAAGCGGTTGTATTAAATGCTACTGCTGTCAAGAGCTCTGCCCAATCAACGCCGTTAAAGTAAAAAAGAACCCAATTTTCAAAATAATCAAGTGAGGTTGATGCTATGAACTCAATTAAGCTGAGTGCCAATGCAAAAATAAATCTCTTTCTTGAGGTCTGCGAAAAACGTGCAGATTCTTATCACAACATTGACAGTGTTATGCAATCAGTAACACTTTGCGATACGGTTACAGTATCAAAAAATGATTGTATTATATTGTCTAATACAGCAGGACTGCCCAACGATTCAAGCAACCTCGCATACAAAGCGGCTGAACTGTTTTTCAAGAACACAGGCATTAATTCGGGTGCTGAAATACATATAGAAAAAAATATTCCAATTTCAGCAGGCTTGGCAGGCGGAAGTACAGATGCTGCAGCCGTTTTAAAGGGACTTAATGCAATTTATTCGACAAAAATAGATATTGATACCCTTTGTACATTAGGCTCAAAATTAGGGGCTGATGTCCCCTTTTGCATAAGAGGCGGAACTTTTGTTACAAAAGGAATCGGTGATATATTTACGCCCTGCTCCCCCCTTCCCGAATGCTATATAGTTATTTCAAAAAAAGGAGAAGGCGTTTCTACCCCTTATGCTTATGGTGAAATTGACAAATCAAGGTTTGATAAAAACTGCATATACAAATCGAGTGCCGATATGATTGATGCTCTTCAAACGGCTGATATTTTAAAAATTTGCAGGAAAACGTATAATATTTTTGAGAGTGTTGTTTGTCCAATCAGACCGCTTGTCGAAGAACAGAAAAAAATATTAAACAAACATAACGCACTTTGTTCTATAATGAGCGGAAGCGGTCCGTCGGTGTTTGGAATTTTCAATAATTTACAATCCGCAAATTCTGCACTAACTGAGTTGCTTTCATTTGGGGCACAGGCTCATATCTGCAAACCAATACAAAAAAGCGTATAAAATTGGCACACAAACGGACTGCTTGTAATAATATAAAACAAACCACCCGAAGAAGAAATAAACAAAGCCTCTTTTTCGGGTAGTTTCTTTATATAATATTGTGTGTTAGCCGCTAAACTGTCAAAAGCAATATCGCTTGTCGAATTCGGTTTAGCCACCGGTTATAATTAAGCAAAGTTTTCATAAATATATTTCGCATCAACAACGTGATGTGTTCCGCGGCTTGAGGTAGGCGTACCGGCACCAACCGTAACAAGTATATATTCTCTTCCGTTCTTTTTAGCAAATGATGCAAGGCACAAACACGCCTCTCCTGTATACCCCGTCTTGCCGCCCAAAACATAATCATTTGCAATTCCTGCTCTTTTAAAAGCCGTAAACGTGGTATTTGAAAAAACAAGTCCGCTTGGATGCTTATTGGTCGATGAAGTTGTATATTCTTTGGTAGTAAATATGGTCTTAAATACGTCGTTTTTTAGTGCATAAGTTAATATTTTTGACAGATCACGAACAGTCGTATAATGGTTGTCGTCGTGGAGCCCCGTACTGTTTATAAAATTAGTGTTTACGGCCCCGATTTCGTGTGCTTTTTCAGTCATTTTTTTGGCAAAAGCTTGCTCATTTCCCGAAACTGAATTTGCAAGAGTTAAGCATGCATCTGCACCCGACTGTAATAAAACACCGTACAGCAAATCAATCACTTTAACCCTCTCGCCTGCCGAGAAACCCGCAACAGATGCATTTTGTTCTATAAGGTACGAAAAAATATGAAAAGGAACTTCCAACGACACCTCTGTGTCTTGGAAATGCTCCAAAACTACTATTGCTGTCATTATTTTTGTTATCGATGCAGGATAAACTTTTTCATCGGGTGATTTTTCGGCCATAATCTCCCCCGATGCCAAATCAACAAGAATTGCATTTGTACTGCTTATCTCTTCGTTAATATGTTTGATCAAAAATGAATAATCCGCTTTACTCGATGCAGGCATTCCCTCATCCTTTGATAGTGCAGTAGAATGCGATAATTGCATATCGATCAGCGATCTGTTTCCGGGTATAAAAATAAGGGAAAATATAGTTGTTGCAACCAAAACAAACACTATTGCTTGAAGCAATATCAGTCTGTTGCGGATAATTCTTGCTCTTTTTCTCTTCATCAACTCGCGATTTTGCACATCACGTCGAACATATTTTCTATTATTCACGCAATAATTCCTCTTTTTTTGTTACACTTAATTCTTGTTTATTATATCATTTTTAATAATTTCTGTCAATAAAGACTAATAAACTTATATGTTACTTGAAAAAATATTTTTTTTAGTATATAATTTAAAAAATACGTATTGGAGAAATAACAATGTCTATCGAAAAAGTAAAAGCATTTTTTAAAAACAAAGGTATAGAAGAAAAGGTACTCGAATTTGATATTTCAAGTGCAACCGTTGAATTAGCCGCTAAAGCACTTGGTTGTGAAGAATGCAGAATAGCAAAAAGTATGTCTTTTAAAATTGACGACAAAGCAATTATTATCGTTACCGCAGGCGATGTCAAAATTGATAACGCAAAATACAAATTGAAATTTAACACAAAAGCGAAAATGCTTCAGTTTGAAGAAGTTGAACGTATGATCGGTCACGCGGTGGGCGGTGTATGCCCATTTGCGATAAATGACGGCGTCACGGTATATCTTGATGAATCATTAAAAAGATTTGATACAGTCTTCCCTGCCTGCGGAAGCTCAAATAGTGCAATTGAACTGACTATCCCCGAACTTGAAGAATATTCCTGCTATTCCGAATGGGTAGACGTTTCTAAAAGCATTATCTAATTCTATAAGATGATATTCCCCTTAAATTACTTGTGTTAATCAGTTTAAGGGGATATTATTTAAATGTATTGGTTTAATTAACGAAGAAAAAATTATTTTAATGACAATATACGCGGATAAATATTGACATTAAGCATATATTATGATATAATACATAAGTATTTTGGGATGTAGCCAAGCGGTAAGGCACCAGACTTTGACTCTGGCATTGCGCTGGTTCGAATCCAGCCCTCCCAGCCAGAAAAAGCCTTCTTTGTCTACCAGACGAAAGAGGCTTTTTTCAATGATATCCCATTCCTGTTGAAACGGGTGATAAACTAGTGAAAGACAATCGATTTATTCACAAGTTTATAATATAATACTACATCTTATTTTATTTATTTGATCGGAGCATAGACGTGATTAACCGTACACTTTCTAAAGATTTCACAAGAGGAAACATATCAAAACAACTATTGCTGTTTTCTCTTCCCTTTATGGCATCTAACGCATTGCAGGTATTATATAGCACTATAGATATGATCATAGTCGGTGAATATGTAGGAACTCCCGGACTTTCTGCGGTTTCACAAAGCAGTATGATCGTCAATTTTGCTACAATGGTTTGTCTCGGTTTTTCCAATTCGGGACAGGTACTTATAGCCCAAGCATTAGGTGCAAAAAAGCACAAAGAAATGAACGACATTATGGGGACATTGTCTATATACGTCCTTTTACTTTCCGTTGCATTTTCGGGAATTATCCTTGCTGCAAGCAAATGGATTATGAGTGTAATGAACATTCCCTCTGAATCATATGAAATGGCAATGGAGTATCTTGTAATATGTGCCGCAGGTTTGATTTTCACTGCCGGATACAATCTTGTATCGGCAATATTGCGTGGAATGGGCGACGCAAAACGCCCGTTTCTGTTTATCGGAATAGCCTCCGCCGTCAATCTTGTTCTTGATATCCTTTTCACAGGTATTCTCGGGTGGGGCGTCGCAGGTGCTGCATACGCAACTATTATCGGTCAAGCTGTTTCATTTATATTTTCTATTTATTATCTTGTGAAGAATAAAGCTGCATTTGGATTTGAATTTCAAAAGGATAATTTCAAATTAAACAAAAGATACGTCGGAATGATTACAGGGCTCGGTACTCCAATGGCTATTCAATCCGGATTTATTAACGTATCTATGCTTTTTGTAAACTCCATGATAAACGAGGTAGGAGTAGTTGCATCCGCAACCTTTGGTGTCGGCTGCCGTATAGATGATATTATAAATAAGATTTCACAAGGCATACAGTATGCCGCAATGCCTATGATAAGCATGAATATTGGTGCCGGAAACAAAACCAGAGCCAAGCAAGTCGTATACTATGCGTGGATCATCTCAGGCATTTTCACAATATTCTGTATGATGCTCTACATATTTTTGGGAAAACAATTATTCGTTCTCTTTTCAGACGACCCCTTGGTTCACGATATGTCTGCTACATTCATCAAAGCGATACTATGGATGTTCCCCGCCTTCGCCGCTATGCGTGGAAGCGGTGCATTTATTCAAGGTATAGGAAACTCCAAGCTTTGTATGGTTTTAGCTATGCTTGACGGCGTTGTGCTCCGCATAGGTCTCAGTTGGCTGTTCGGAATTGCTCTCGATTTCGGTTTCTTCGGATTTGTTTTAGGGTACGGTTTAGCTCCATACGGTTACGCAATACCAAGCCTACTCTACTTTCTTTCGGGAACTTGGGAAAAACGAAAAACTCTTGCAGAAAAAATGTAAAAATAAAAACTACAGCGTGAAAAACTGTAGTTTTTTTATATTCCGAAAAGCTTACACGCATTCTCGCATGTAATATCCATTATTTGCTCGGTTGTCATTTTTTTGATTTCAGCTATTTTTTCGGCCGTATACCAAAGATTTGCAGAATTATTGAGCTTTCCTCTGTGCGGAACGGGGGAAAGATAAGGAGTATCTGTCTCAATCAGCATTCTTTCAAGCGGTAACGCCTCTACAACATCAACAATTTTAGCGGCATTTTTAAATGTTACAACGCCCGAAATTGATATATACCAGCCGAGCTTCAAAAGTTCTTCTGCCGTTTCCCTGCTTCCGCTGAAGCTGTGGAGCATTCCTCGTGCATCCCTATGCTTTTTTAATATTTCGACTACATCCCCGTGTGCTTCTCTGTCGTGAATGCATACAGGAATATTTTTTTGTTCTGCCAAATCAAGCTGTATTTCAAACCATTTCTTTTGCACATCTCTCTGAGTACCGTCATAATGATAATCCAAGCCTATCTCGGCAAGAGAAACCACCTTTGGATGTTCAAGCATTTTTTCGAGAGAAAGAAGAGCTTCTTTTTCATCTTTAATATTTATGCAATCATGAGGATATAATCCTACACCGGCATATATTCCGTCATATTTTTCAGCAAGTGCTATGCTCTCCAAAGAAGTCTGTATATTTGTACCGGCGTTAAGTATATA
Source organism: Eubacteriales bacterium (assembly GCA_045658315.1). Taxonomy (GTDB): domain Bacteria; phylum Bacillota; class Clostridia; order Oscillospirales; family CAG-272; genus RGIG1995. The sequence goes on along the minus strand of JAZOUV010000029.1, from coordinate 29,655 downwards.
CTTAACGCCGTTTTCAAATACATATCCAATTATTTTACTGCACTCTTCATCCGAATACTTATCGTCATTATAATGAGCATGAGCATCAAAAATAATCTGTTTCATTGTATTGTCCTTTGTGGGTATAATTATCTGATTCTTGTGCCGTTTTCGGTTGATTCATCAAGGAATAAAACCTTAACGTCCTCTTCCCCGGACGCAAGTATCATACCGTTGCTTTCAACACCGCAAAGCACAGCAGGCTTAAGATTTGCAACAAGAGCAACCTTCTTGCCTATAAGCTCTTCGGGTTTGTAGAATTTCGCAATTCCAGAAACTACCTGTCTTTTTTCATAACCAAGATCAACCTGGAGTTTTAAAAGTTTTTTCGCCTTAGGAACAGGCTCGCAGGCAGTAACCTGTGCACAACGAAGCTCAAGTTTCATAAAATCGTCAAATGTAATTTCATTCACATTTGCATCTTCAGGCTTTTCAATAACCTTTTCCTGTGCGGCTGCTCTCTTTGCCTCAATTTCTTCAAGAAGCTTCTTTTCATCTATTCTTTCAAAAAGAACGGATGACTCACCCACTGATTTACCTGATACAAGGTTACCAAACGTCAGTATGGACTCATAACCTGTCACATCTGTATTAATAAAGGAAAGAATCTTTTCACTTGTCTGTGTAAGAAAAGGATTAAGAAGCACTGCACCTATTCTAATTGTTTCAAGAAGATTGTACATTACTGTACCGAGTCTCTCCTTATTTGCCTCATCTTTAGCAAGTACCCAAGGTGTTGTTTCATCAATATACTTGTTTGCACGGCGAAGCAGGTTGAATACGCAGTCGGAAGCGTCGGCAACATGATAGTTATCCATATTCTCTCGAACTTTTTCTACCGCTTCTTTACAAGACTTCTTAAGGTCTTCATCAACAGCATCGTTAATATCAATAGGTGTAGGAACAATTCCGCCGAAATATTTCCTTGTCATTGCAATCGTTCTGTTAACAAGGTTGCCGAGATTATTTGCAAGGTCGCTGTTATAACGAGCTATAATATTCTCATAAGAAATACTGCCATCTGAAGCGTAAGGCATTTCAGCAAGACAGTAATGACGTACTGCATCAACACCGAACATGTCTACCAAATCATCTGCATAAATAACGTTCCCCTTGGATTTACTCATCTTATCAGCGCCAAAGTTAAGCCAAGGATGACCGAATACCTTCTTAGGTAGCTCAACGTCGAGTGCCATAAGCATAATAGGCCAGTAGATCGTATGGAATCTCAAAATATCCTTGCCGATTATGTGAACGTCAGCAGGCCAGTATTTTTGAAAGAGCTCACCCTGCTCGTCAACATCATAGCCTAATGCTGTAATATAGTTTGAAAGTGCATCTATCCAAACATAAATAACGTGCTTAGGGTCAAATTCAACGGGAACTCCCCATTTAAATGATGTTCTCGAAACACAGAGGTCTTGAAGACCTGCCTTAAGGAAGTTATTAACCATCTCCTTCTTGCGTGATTCGGGCTCGATAAATTCGGGATGCTCGTCAATATATTTCATCAGTCTGTCGGCATATGCACTCATTCTAAAGAAATATGCCTCTTCTTTTGTTCTTTTAAGCTCTCTGCCACAGTCGGGGCATTTGCCGTCAACTGCCTGCGTCTCTGTAAAGAAAGATTCACAGGGAACGCAATACCAGCCCTCATACTCATTCTTGTAAATATCGCCCTTTTCGTAAAGCTTATTGAAAATGTGGCTAACAACCTTTTCGTGATAATCGTCGGTCGTTCTGATAAACTTATCATAACTGGTATTCATAAGATCCCATATGTTACGAATGGTTCCGGCAACGCCGTCAACATATTCCTGAGGAGCAACTCCGGCTTCGTTTGCACAGTTCTCTATCTTCTGACCGTGTTCATCGGTTCCTGTAAGGAAAAACACGTCATACCCCTGCTGTCTTTTATAGCGTGCTATAGCATCTGTCAGGATTATTTCATAAGTGTTGCCTATATGAGGCTTTCTCGATGCGTAAGCAATCGCCGTTGTGATATAAAACTTTTCTTTCATATTTATCAACCTTTCTGCCTGAATGGAGGCGAAATGGATTTTTAGGCTAAACCTTTTTCTATTCTGTCAATCAAATCTGCAATACACCCTTCATCATTTGAGCACAAATGAATATTGCAAAAATCTATAACCTTTTGAAGTGAGTTCGACGGACAACACGAGCAGTCTGCAGCTCTGAGCATATCTATATCATTTTCGTAGTCACCCACTGCATAAATTATTTTTTCAATTCCCATTTTTGCATATTCTGCCCTTATTTGTTCGATAGCAGAGCCTTTTGATACATTTTTCGGCTGAATATCAATAAGCGTTTTCTCCGAAAGGAATATATCAACATATTCAGAATATTTTTCTTTAATTATTTCTTTTATGCGTAAAACAGAAACCTCATTTGAACAAACGGTTATCTTATTAATTCTATCCCCCGGAAGTGTATCATAGGTATAGACTTTAACATTCTCCATATAACCGTTAGCTATCTGGCGTTTGGTCTCATCATTTACATCGGGCGTGAGATATTCATCTCCGCGAACCACTCTTATCGCCGCTTCATTATCCAGCTCATGTGCGGTATACACAATATTACGCACAACAGCTTCAGAAACATATTTTTCATTAGACCTTTTACCCGTCTTGTAGTCATAAAGATAACTGCCGTTTGAATAAATACAAGGGGCATTTACAATTTCTTTCACCTTAGGCTCAACGGAATTAAGAACAAAATCAGCCCTACCCGAAGCAACGATAAAAGTTCCGCCAAGTCCTGTAAATCTTTTAATAGCGGTAATATTTTTTTCGGGAATCTTTCTGTCGTTTCCCCTTAGAGTTCCGTCAAAATCAGATATAATCATCACATTAGAAAAAATTGAACAATCAGCATTTAACATTTTATGTTTATTAAACCTTTCTGAGTTTAGACAAAGCAGTCAAAAAATAATCCGGAAGTTCACTGTCAAAGCTCATAAACTCACCTGTTAAAGGATGTACAAACGCTATTGTCTTAGCGTGTAAGCACTGCCCTTCAATTCCCAACCTGTCTCTTGCTCCGTAAAGTGTATCACCTGCTATAGGATGCCCTTTACTTGATGCATGAACTCTTATCTGGTGAGTTCTGCCTGTCTCAAGTTTGAACCTAACGTGAGAAAAGCCGTTATATTCACCAATCACCTCATAATGGGTAACTGCCTTTTTTCCGTCGGCTACAATAGCCATTTTAACTCTGTCTTTGGGGTGTCTGCCGATAGGTGCATCGATAGTTCCCTTTTCTTCTTTAAATTTACCGCAACATACTGCCTCATAAAATCGGTCGAAGGAATGGGATTTTATCTGCTCTGCAAGAGAAATGTGTGCCTTATCGTTTTTTGCAACAACCAACAATCCGCTTGTGTCCTTATCAATTCTGTGAACTATGCCCGGACGAACAACTCCGTTTATTCCCGAAAGTGAGTCTCCGCAATGATAAAGCAACGCATTTACAAGCGTATTGTCCGGGTTGCCTGCCGCAGGATGAACAACCATCCCCTTAGGCTTATTCACAACAAGCAGATGTTCATCTTCATAAATAATTTCAATCTCAATATCCTGTGGCTTATTTTCGCTTTCAACAGCATCCGGAACATCGAATTCTACAATATCATCGCTTTTTATTTTATAGTTTTTCGATGCAGTAACACCGTTGACTGTTACTAAACCACTCTTCAAGAGTTTTTGAGAAGCGGAACGTGTTATATTTCCACGTTCCGCCATAAATACATCTAAACGTTTATCGAGATCCTCTTCGTTAATCGGTTTCAGTTTCATCTTCAGCTACCTCGTCCGATTTTTTGTCATCAAGAAAAGCCAAATCGCTTTTTTTGAGTATTATATCAAGGATAAGGAGTCCTACACCAACACAAATAAATGCATCGGCAATATTAAATACAGCAAAGTCTATCAGCGTAAAATCAATAAAATCAACAACAAAGCCCTTCAGCGTTCTGTCAATCATATTACCTATACCACCGCCGACAGTAAAACAAAGTCCGATCAGCATAAGCGGATGAAAATACTTTTTATACTTGAAAATAACAAGTATTATAACAAACATAACTATCGTTGACAAAACCATAAAAACCCATCTGTGATTTTGCAACATTCCAAACGCCGCACCTCTGTTTTCAACGTAAGTAAGATGCAGAACATCTTGCAATATCGGAACAGAGGAAACGGGCATAAGAAACTTAACAGCTAAAATTTTTGTAATTTGGTCAAGTATGATCACTGCAACTATGCACAACAAGCACATAATATAGGACATTATTCTCTTACCTTTTTAATACCTTAAAAAAATTATTCAGCAACAATAGCCTTACAACGAGCACAAAGATGTGCTTCGCCAACAGCTTCGCCGTCTGTAGTATACATCCAGCATCTGTCGCACTTCTCGCCGTCTGCTTTAAGCACCTCAACAGAAATAGCACTGCCTTCTTCGGAATATGCATTCTCTGATGCATTACCGTTTACTACCTCAACCTGAGAAGTAATAAACATAACAGCCAGCTCATTGCCAAAACCGTTCAACATTGCAAGAACATCATCGGATTCAGTATAAATCTTAACCTTTGCCTCAAGCGACTTGCCGATAACTTTTTCAGCTCTCGCAAGCTCAAGAGCTTTCATTACAATATCTCTGATTTCGAAAAGTCTGTCATATTTTTCTTTTACATCTTCAAATTTATACTCTTCGTTAAACTCGGGAAGATCATTTAAAAGAACATGTCTTGTATCGTCTGATACAACGTGAGGCATAAAGCTCCACGCTTCGTCTGCTGTAAATGTAAGTATGGGAGCAAGCAATCTTGTAATAGAACTGAGAATTATATACATCGCAGTCTGTGCTGAGCGTCTTGCCTTGCTGTCCTTAGCTTCGGTATAAACACGGTCTTTTGTTATATCAATGTAAAGCTTTGAAAGCTCTACGGTACAGAAGTCATTAAGAACGTGATAAACAATATGGAACGAATAGTTGTTATAAGCATCACGTACCGTCTTTACAATACCGTTAAGATGATACAACGCCCACTTATCTATATCGTACAATTCATTAACATCAACCATATCCTTGTTTGGATCAAAATCCGATATGTTACCCATAAGAATACGGAGTGTGTTACGAATCTTACGGTATGCCTCGGAAAGCTGTTTAAAAATAGCGTCTGAAACACGAACGTCTACCTGATAGTCAGAAGATGCAACCCAAAGACGAACAAGGTCTGCTCCGTATTTTACAATCATTTCCTCGGGAGCAACAGAGTTGCCGAGAGATTTATGCATCGCTTTACCTTCACGGTCAACAACCCAACCGTGAGTAAGAACCTGCTTGTAGGGGGCTCCTTCACCCTTGGCACCTACAGCTGTAAGCAAAGACGACTGGAACCAACCTCTGTACTGGTCAGCCCCTTCAAGATAAAGGTCTGCAGGCCACTTTGCATCATTTTTATCTTCAAGTACAGCGAAATGACTCGAACCTGAATCAAACCAACCGTCAAGTGTATCAGTTTCTTTTGTGAATTTCTTTCCGTGGCAATGAGGACATTCAAAGTTCTCGGGAAGAATATCGGACACATCCAGCTCGTACCAAGCATTTGAACCTTTTTCACCAAACAGTTTTGATACCGCTTCAATGGTTTCGTCTGTGCAAATAGGTTTACCGCAATCCGCACAGTAGAAAACCGGAATAGGAAGTCCCCAATGACGCTGACGTGAAATACACCAATCAGCACGTTCTTTAACCATCTGGGCGATTCTCTCTCCGCCCCATGCAGGAATCCATTCAACATCCTCGCAAGCCTTTACAGCATCATCTTTAAAGGCATCTACAGAACAGAACCATTGAGGTGTAGCCCTGAATATAATGGGTTTTTTACATCTCCAACAATGAGGATACGAGTGAGTAAATTCTTCAGAGGCAAACAACGCACCGCTTTCCTTCATATCTTCAAGAATGGCCTTATTGGATTCAAGATAATGCATACCCGCAAACTTACCCGCATCAGCAGTCTGATAACCTCTGTCATCAACGGGAACGATAATATCCATATTATATTTGCGTCCGGTAATATAGTCTTCTGCACCGAAGCCGGGAGCTGTATGAACACAACCTGTACCGCTATCCATAGTAACATAATCTGCGTTAACAATAAGCGATGAACGTTCAAGAAAAGGATGCTGTGCGGTCATAAACTCAAATTCACTGCCCGCCATAGTATAAACAATCTCATATTCAGCCACTCCCCCCTGCTTCATAGTATTATCAACAAGAGCCTCGGCTACAATATAGAAGGTGCCGTCAGACGTCTTTACGACAGCATACGTATCTCTGGGGTGAAGAGCAATAGCAAGGTTACCCGGAAGTGTCCATGTAGTAGTTGTCCAAATAACAAAATAGGTCTTACTCAAATCACAAACGTCAGCAAGTTTGCCGTTATCATTCTTTATAAGGAATTTCACATAAATCGATGTACAAACATCATCTTTATATTCGATTTCGGCTTCAGCAAGAGCTGTCTCATCGTTAGGACACCAATATACGGGTTTGAGTCCCTTATAAATATATCCCTTTTTATACATTTCTCCGAATACTTTTACTTCTCTCGCTTCAAAATCAGGAGTCATAGTAAGGTAAGGATGCTCCCAATCACCAAGAACTCCCAAACGCTTAAACTGCCCCATCTGAACATCAACGAAGTGCTGAGCAAACTCGTGGCAGGCCGAACGAAATTCCGGAATACTCATTTTCTTTCTGTCAAGCTTGTTCTTCTTTATAATAGCACTCTCAATAGGCATACCGTGATTATCCCATCCGGGAACATAAGGAACATAGTAACCGGTCATTGCCTTGTGTTTATTAATAAAATCTTTAAGAATCTTATTAAGAGCAGTGCCCATATGAATATTGTTGTTAGAAAAAGGAGGTCCGTCGTGGAGAATAAAGGAAGGTTTTCCCTCATTTCTCTTCAACATCTCGCCATATATATCCATCTTCTCCCAATTATCAATAAACTGGGGTTCTTTCTGAGGTAAATTAGCTTTCATCGAAAACTCAGTTGAAGGAAGATTTAATGAATTTTTAAAATCAATAGCCATAATCGTTTATATAAACTCCTTTAAATAAAAGTCACAAAAGTTTTAATTATTCTTCTTTTTACCTTTTCTCTTAATAATTTCACCATAGTTGCTCGGGGTCTTATATGCTTCATCAAAAGCAGTTTTTTGCGTATTATCCGAAGAATCGTCGCCTTCGTGAATTCCGTTTAAGTCAATAGAATTATCTGCACCTAACTGCTTCAACATTTCACCGTATTCTTTTTCTGCAACCTTCTCTGCCTCGTCAGCCGCTTCCGGCATAACCAAAGCTTCATCCTGTTCATCTAAAATACGTTTATTCAATTCTTTTATGGTGTCTTTAACACTTGATGAACGAACAACGGCATCAGCATGAACAAAACCTTCTTCAACTTCACTCTGCTCAGTATCCTCACTTGAACTTGTACGTGTAAGCTCAAGAATCTCCTGCTTAATGTTCTGAACAACAGCAGAAGTATAGCTGTCATTTGAAAGTGCATACTTAGCTATTTCATCAGCACCAAGCAAAGGAATATCCTCAACATAGGCTATATGCGTTCCGTACAGTTTAAACAACTTTTCTTTAAAATCATTTATAGCGGTGTTCAATGCCAAAAGAACAGCTCTCTCTTCCTGTATCTTAGTGCGGAAGTCAGCTAAAATCCTATCGCAAGTCTTGCGTGCGGTATTGATAATAATATCTGCTCTGTCATTCGCATTGGACATAAGCTTTGCACTTGCACGCTGTGCGTTTATCATCGCATTTCTGATGGATTCTTCTTCGTTCTTTATTTCATCAAGCTTTGCATAAGCAGTCTTAAGCTTTCTTTCAAGCTCATCATTTTCCCTGTAAAGCTCTGTATATTTTTCGATAATAAAACCGATATGTTCATCGACCTCGTTGGTATTATAACCACGCACAGTCTTAGAAAACTCTTTATTTTTCAATTCGTATGGGGGAAGCATTCTTTACACCTCAACTCTATTAAACAATAAAACTAAGAGAATCCACCAAAAACACGAAAATAGCAAGAAAAATCAACCGTGAATTCTCTTTTAAAAAAGACGGATCTTCTATATTATCCTTATAATAAAAAAATAAGCACCTGTTAAGTAACCCAAAAAAATAACAATACAAGTTCCAAGCTAAAACAGACTTCAAAACAAAAAACGAAAACCTAAAAAACAACTTTATCTACCCGACCGATTTATCACTAAACCGGATCGGGTAGAATATCTTTTAAGTATTTAAGAAAACCGTGCAAAAACTTAGATGTTATCGTAAATGTCGCCTGCAGGAGCAGTCTTCTGCTGAGCTTTTTGAGTTTCCTGTGCATCGTTGGAAACATCAACATTGCACGGCGTAATAACAAATGTATTGTTAGCAACTCTCTTAAGATTTCCGCTGATAGAATAAGCAACACCGCTCAAGAAATCAATAATTCTTCTGCTTGTCTCCTTGTTTGTAGCCTCAAGGTTAAGAACAACAGTACGCTTATTAAGAAGGTGGTCTGCAATCTGAGAAACACTTTCAAAGCGATCGGGACGAATAACCTTAAGCTCAAGAGCGTTACCGTTAAGGCTCATACCGGAAGCTCCGGACTGGAAAGACTGCGAATTGTTATACGACTGGTCGTAATTGTCCTGGATCTCATCTTCCTCGTCTATAAAATCATAGTCCTCATCATAGTTGTCGTTGATGCTGTCGGGGTTTACAAAGCCTTTAATTTTGTCAACAAATTTTGCCATAATATCCTCCAAAAAAATTATATATTAATATTTTTTAATTTCAATTATAACGCGAACCGAATATAGCCGATCCTATTCTTACAATATCACTGCCCTCTTCTATGGCAACAACATAGCTATCAGTCATACCCATAGACAAAAAGTCCATATCTATATTATGAAGTTTATTTTGCGAATTGTCAATAAAAATCGAATAAGTTTCTCTAAAATATTTTCTATAATCCTCTTTTTCCGAGCAAACCGGAGCAATAGTCATCAAACCTCTTACACGAATATTGGAAAACTCTGTCAAATTGGAAAGAAAATCATAAACTTTTTCAGGAAATATTCCGGATTTATTTTCCTCTCTTCCGCTATTGACCTCCACAAGAACGTCCATAACCTTACCTATCTTCTTCGCTCTTGAATCAATCTCTTTTGCAAGCTTCAAGCTGTCAAGCGAGTGTATCATATCAACTTTATCGATTATATATTTAACTTTATTGGTTTGAAGCTTACCGATAAAATGAAGCTTTACGCCATCAAGATTAAGCGAGTCATATTTCTCGAGAAGTTCCTGAACTCTGTTTTCGCCTATATTCTTAACTCCCAGCTCTTGTGTCACGTAATTTATAACCTCTGCGGGAACGGTCTTTGTTGCCGCAAGCAATGTTACTTGTTTATTATCAAAATTATTAGCCGAGACTTCTTTTATTTTGTTAAAAACAACTTCCGTATTCTCTCTAAGAATACGCTTTGTGTCATTATTCAACTCTTGGATAGTCATGAATTCACTCCTGACGCACTGATTATCTTTCCGTCGTACAAGTTTTTACCGGATGTTATAACATTATCGTACAAAGCAAGTTTTTTATAATAAAATTCATCTTCAAGATAAGTAGGTTGCTCCTTAACTATAAAATAACCGTCATTTTCCGTCAAAACATCTATTTCTTTAAAAACAACCGTATTACCGCTAAGGATATATACTCCTCTTGTACCGTCAACAACACGAACAGCATTGGCGGGAATTTTATATCCCGTATAACTCTCCTCAACGATTTGAATATTTTGTTTTCTGAGATATTTAAATCCCACAGGCATATAATTTGATTTGAAAACTAAAACAGCTTTTTCAGACTCATTTTCTCTTACAATTCGTTCAAGAGACATCTTTATAGCAGTATCGGAATTAAATGGAAACTTGATCTCATAAACATTTCCCTCATTAAACTTTTTCAGATCATCGTAAACAACTTCAGAAAGAATATACCACTCATCCGAATTTACTATTTTGCCGGCTACCAACACAGACGAATAATCAACCGGATCAGAATCGACAAGCTCGTTGTACGAATTAAGGGTCATATCCGCAAGTTTTGATACCGAAAAAACATTTTCGTATCCATCAACCTGCGAATAAAAATATCCGGGAGTTGTTACCGTAATATTTTCTTCGAGATTAATGAGCTGACCCGATAACGTTTCCTTCTCTCTAATCAAGCTTATAATTTGATCCTCAAAGCCGGAAATGTTTTGTGTCAACACCTGACGTTTGTTCAAATAGGTAAGAAGCTCGTCCTTTCGGTATATTGCATATTCGGTGTCTCCGTTTTCTATTCTGTCTCTCATCAAATAAAACAGCTCGTTGATCTTATCGTCAATAACCTTAGAATCGGTCTTTGTTGCATTCTCGAAGACACTGCTGTTTTCAAGAATAGAAATTTTTTTATCTATCGCCAATATTCTGTCGGAAACCTCTTCAGCTCCCTCGCCAGAATATACATTAGCAATAACAGCCCCCGAACCAACCTTGTCCCCATCATCAAAAAGATAGTTTATTCCGCCCTCAACACTTGCATAAACGAGAGTTTCATCCCGCACAATATATGCCTCGAGCGAAACCGAGTTCAATTCTGTAACAACTATTGCAGGAGTAGTCTCAACTTCATTATCCGAACCGCTGAAAAGATGATACAAAATATACCAAATAAGCAAAACAGAAAGAGCTGCACTGAAAAAATAAACAGCTGCATTTTTTATATGTTTATTAATCATGCTACTCTCCTCGATAAACTCAATAATAAATTTTTATTCATTATATTATATCACATTGTTTTTAAAAAATCAATTATTTATTATATTTTTAGCAATATTTACAATATCGTCAAATTTTCCACATTCATCAACAAAAATTCTGTAAATATTATCATAACGTCTAAACCAAGTCAACTGACGCTTAGCGTAGTTGCGAGTTCCTTTTTTTATAAGCTCAACCGCATCGTCAAGCGAACATTTACCGTCAAGATAATCAATTATTTCTTTATAACCGATTCCCTGCCTTGCTGTTTCCGACAAAGGAATACCGTCGTCAAAAATAATTGCTCTAACTTCATCCAAAAGACCGTTTTCAATCATAATATCGACCCTCTTGTCAATTCTGTCATAAAGCTTTTGTCTATCTCTGAAGTCAAGGCATATCACTCTTGAATCATAAGGGCTTTCCTGTTTTTTTGATTCGTTATCCCACCACGTCTTTGTTTTGCCCGTCACATGAAATATTTCGAGTGCTCTTATAACTCTTTTAGTGTTGTTAGGATGAATATTCTTCGCAGCCTCGGGATCAACCTCGCGTAAATACTCAAAAACAGCATCCACACCGCACTCTTCTGTCTTTTTGTTTAAATATTCTCTGTATGCTTCATCTCTTCCCGCTTCGGAAAACGAGGTGTTGTTTAAAACGTGGTCAATATACAACCCCGTTCCTCCGCAAAAAATCGGAAGTTTTCCGCCTAAAGATATTTCTTTTATTTTTTCCTTCGCAAGAACAGCATAATCCGCACAGGAAAACTCCATATCCGGGTCAACTATATCAATCAAGTGATGCTTAACAGCAGATAATTCATCCTTTGTAGGCTTTGCCGTACCGATATCCATACGTCTGTATATCTGCATAGAATCGCAGGAAATAACCTCTCCGTTCAATTGCTTTGCAAGTGCAATTGCAAGAGCCGTCTTGCCCGATGCCGTAGGGCCTACAACAGCCGCAACTTTCATCTTCATAAGCTATAGCCCCCATTACTTAATGTAACAGCATACAGTCGCCAAACGAGAAAAATCTATATTTTTCTTCAACAGCCGTCTTGTATGTATCGAGTATGATTTCTCTGGTGGAAAATGCCGAAACCAACATCATTAAAGTGCTTTCAGGCAAGTGAAAATTAGTAAGAAGAGCATCCACAACCTTAAATTTATACCCGGGGTAAATAAATATCCCGGTATCCCCCGACAATGGGATGACCTCACCATCATCATTACTTGCACTTTCAAGTGTTCTGCAGGAAGTGGTGCCGACAGCAAAAACTCTGCCGTTATTTTTCTTACATTCGTTTATGATATCCGCACTCTCCTTGGATATCGAAAAATATTCCGAATGCATTATATGCTCGTTGATATTGTCAACTTTTACAGGCCTGAATGTCCCAAGTCCCACATGAAGCGTAACAGGAGCTATTTTCACACCTTTTTTACGCAACGACTCAAAAACCTCTTCGGTGAAATGAAGCCCTGCTGTAGGTGCCGCAGAAGAGCCTTCGTGCTTTGCGTATATAGTCTGATAACGATTCTTGTCCTCAAGTTTTTCTTTTATGTAAGGCGGAAGAGGCATATTACCTATTTCATCAATAAGTCCCATAAGCGAATAGTTTTTATCATATTCAAAACGAACAATTCTGTTTCCGTCTTCAATAACCTCGACAACCACGGCACGAAGCTTGCCGTCCCCGAATATAATAACAGTACCCGGCTTTGTCCTTCTTCCGGGGTATGTTAAAACCTCCCAGGTGTCTATACCGCGGCTTTTCAAAAGAAAAACTTCCACATCAATACCGCTATCGCATTTCTTCCCTATAAGACGTGCGGGAATAACCTTTGAATTATTTATAACGAGAACATCGCCCTCGTTGAAATAATCAACAATCTCGCCAAAAACCTTATGTTCAATTTTTCCTGTTTTTCTGTCAAGTACAAGCATCCTTGAAGTGTCACGTTCTTTTAAGGGCGTCTGTGCAATAAGCTCCTCGGGAAGCTCGTACCAAAAGTCCTTTTTCGTCAAAGTTGTCTCAATATGTTTATTTACAATCATTTTTGCTGAAGATTCCTTTCATATCTGTTGTTTTTGTCGATATAAGTGCAAAAAATCTATTGACAAATTAAAAATAAGGTGTTATTATAGGTGCAGATAGAGGTGCGGTTTCAATAAATAAGTATGTGGAGGCTCCGCTTGCCGATCAAACATGCCCAAAGGTGAATCCGCCGAAGTTTATCACACATTAGCGGTTGGTGTGCTATGCTGGGTCGTCACTTAATAAGTGCCGAACTGTCATCAGTGTTACTGATGGAGAGCTATCATGTATATATTATTCATTATGCTACACATGTTTGTTGCACATTGTTTATATTATATTACATGGTAAGCTGGTTTTCAACCGGTTTTTTATTTTTTTATTAAAAAAAGGAGATATTACCATGAAAAATTTAGTTTTTGAAGGCTCAGGCGTCGCAATAATCACCCCCTTTAAGAACAACAAGGTCGATTTTGACGCTTTGGGTTCTCTCATCGACTTCCAAATCAACCAAAAAACAGACTCAATAGTAATTTGCGGTACAACGGGTGAAGCATCAACCCTTACCGATGAAGAACACAAAGCTTGTATTAAGTACGCTGTAGAAAAAACCGCAGGAAGAGTTCCTGTAATCGCAGGTACGGGAAGTAACGATACTGATTACGCTATCGAGCTTTCAAAATATGCATGTGAAGTCGGAGCTGATGCATTACTGCTTGTTACTCCCTATTATAACAAAGCAACACAAAAAGGACTCGTTCAATCCTTCTTTGCCGTTGCAGATGCCACAAACAAGCCCATTTTCCTTTACAACGTTCCTTCGAGAACCGGTTGTAACATTACAACTGCTTCATATAAGGAGTTGGCAAAACACGAAAGAATCGTTGCTGTTAAAGAAGCATCGGGCAACATCAGTGCAATAGCTGAACTCGCAGCTGAAGTTGGCGATGATTTGGCTATTTACAGCGGTAACGATGACCAAATCGTTCCTATCCTCTCACTCGGCGGAAAAGGCGTTATTTCGGTTCTTTCAAATATTATGCCTAAAGAGACTCACGACATATGTGAACTCTATTTCAAGGGACAAGTAAAGGAGTCTGCAGCTCTTCAGCTTAAACTTCTTGAACTTGTAAACTCACTCTTTTGCGAAGTAAACCCCATCCCCGTCAAGACAGCTTGTGCACTTATGGGTATTTGCTCCGATGAAATGAGACTTCCTCTCTGTCCTATGGAGGAAAACACCAAGGCAAGACTTGCTGCCGCAATGAAAGCTCAAAATCTTATCTAAGCTTTAAATTATTAAACCCAAAAAGGATAACTAAAAATGATAAACATACTTCTTACAGGCTGTAACGGCAGAATGGGCAACGCGGTTGCCGCATCTTGTGCCACTAACAACGAATGTAATATAATAGCGGGCGTCGACGTTATGGGCGGCAAAAGCACGTCTGACTTCCCTGTTTTTGTTTCTTTAAACGACTTTGGCGGTAACTGCGACGTTATAATCGACTTTTCCCATCATACCGCAACAGAAGGTCTGTTAAATTACGCAAAAGAAAAAAGCATACCAGTTGTGTTAGCAACAACCGGACACACGCTCGAAGAAACAAAATTCATCAAAGAAGCGTCGGAGACAATTCCCGTTTTTTATTCAAGAAATATGTCATTAGGGATAAATCTTCTTATTGCACTCGCTAAAAAAGCTTGTTTATCACTCGGTGATTCCTTTGATATAGAAATAATAGAAAAGCACCACAATCAAAAACTCGATGCACCCAGCGGAACAGCCCTTATGATTGCGGACGCTTTGAAAGAAACAAGAACAATCGAAACAGAATACATTTACAACAGACAACCGCTTCACCAAAAGAGACAGCCGACCGAAATCGGAGTTCACGCGGTAAGAGGCGGTACGATAGTCGGTGAACACGAGGTTATATTTGCCGGAAAAGATGAGGTAATAACTCTCAGCCACTCGGCATCTTCGAGAAACGTATTTGCTGAAGGTGCTGTCAGAGCCGCACAGTTTTTGGCAGATAAACCAAGCGGTCTTTACGACATGAACGATATTGTTAATTCACTAATTTAAAAGACTAAAAATCCCACACACTTCACAAAGAGTTTGTGGGATTTTTTGATTGAAGCTATAAAACCTTAAGAATATCATATTTCGCATTAAGCACAAGCCAGTTCTGCGGAAACCATTGCATAAGATTCCAATATGCTACGCCGTAAAGACTGTATTCGGGAACAAGCTTTAATTTTTCGTCAACACTCCTTGCATCTTCAAACCAAACAACGTGCTCTATTCCGTTTTCGGTGTAGTTAAAATACGGTGTCTGGGCTATTTCGTCAAATTCAATATACACACCTTTTTCTATGGCAAGATTAACCGCATCAACGTTGGATATTTTTTGTGCTTTTGTTGTGCCCATAATATAGGGCAACGGCCAATCGTATGCATAATTCGGCACCCCTAAAAATATTTTTTCGGGATTAATCACACTTACTCCGTAATTCAATACCCTTTCAACTTCATTCAAAGGTGCAACAGCCATAGGCGGTCCAAATGTATAACCCCATTCGTAAGTCATAAGCAAAACGTAATCGCTTACAGCCCCTATACCCCCGTAATCGTGCGATTCATATAACCCCCCCATTTGTTCGCCCGAGGCTTTGGGAATTAATGCCGTTATCAACATATATCCGTTTTCATTTAAAGCAATTCCGAGCCGTCTTACAAAATCTGTATATAAGTCTCTATTGGCAGCATCAAGATATTCAAAATCTACATCAAAACCATAGTAATTTTTTTCTTTCATTCTTGCAATTACATTTTGAATTAAAACCTCTTGCACCTCCCTGTTGTTTAAAAATGCGTTACCAAGCTCACTGCTGAAGACTCCCGCTTCAGTTAGAGTTGACAAATGCATTATCGGAGCTACACCGTATTCCCGTGACAGTGCTATTATCTCATCTTCGTCAAGCCCAAAATCTGTTATTCCTCTGTCAACGAGCTGTCCATCAGGCGTAAATCCGTATGTAAATAGTGTTAAATAAGTCAAATAGGGCAATGTTCTTATAAGCGTTTCACGTTCAACAAATGGATATATATAGCCGTTTACAGCCATTTCTCCCTCTTTTTCGGTTGTATAATCAATTATTACCGTCTGTCCTGCAAACAAGTCATCTTCTCCTTTCAGTAAGGGATTATTTCGCAGAAGCTGATTGACAGAGACTCCATAGATATTCGCAATTTCCTCAAGAGTATCCCCCTGCTGAACGGTATAAACTTCTTCGGGATACAAGATAACGATAGTTTGACCGACGGTTATTCTTCCGTTTTCATCAAGCTCGTTTTGCGAAATTAGCCGTGATAACGGTACGCCATATTCACGAGCTATAGAATCGAGTGTATCCCCGGGCTGAACAACATAAATAATCATATTAATCTCCTCTAAAACGCAAATATACACTATTATGTTATTCAACGAAAAATACAAAGGTGCAAACGCCATAAAAAGCACTCGCACCCTTTGTAAATATACAATCAATTTATTCTGCTTTGTTCAAATATTCAACCTGTTCGTTACTGAGTTTATCTATCGAAACACCGAGAGTTTTCAATTTTAATTCGGCAACACTTTGGTCTATTTCCACAGGAACGCTGTAAAGCTTATGCTCCAAAGCACCCTCAGTTTTCACAAGATACTCAAGACATTTTGCCTGAAGACTGAAGCTCATATCCATTATTTCCGCGGGGTGTCCGTTTCCTGCCGCTAAATTTACAAGTCTGCCCTCCGCCATAAGATTGAGAACTCTGCCGTCAGGCATTCTGTATCCGACGATGTTGGGCTTTCTCTCAAAAACCGCTACCGCACACTCTTCCAATGCTTTTTTGTCTATTTCACAATCAAAATGACCTGAATTGGATATAAGAACGCCGTCTTTCATAACTTCAAAATGTTCTTTTCTTATGACATCGCAACAACCTGTAACAGTTATAAACAGATCACCTATCCTTGCTGCATCATCCATTTTCATAACGGTAAATCCGTCCATTACGGCTTCAATCGCCTTGACGTTGTCAATTTCGGTAATAACGGGTATGCCCCCCATTCCTTTGACACGCATGGCAATTCCCTTGCCGCACCAGCCATACCCTGCAATAACAACAGTTTTTCCCGCAATTATAAGATTAGTGCTGTTCATAATACCGTCTAAGGTGGATTGTCCCGTTCCGTAACGGTTATCAAAAAGGTGTTTACAATCTGCATCATTTATGTTTATCATCGTGTAATCAAGCTTTCCTTGGGCTTGTTTCGCTTTCAGTCTGTGAATACCCGTGGTTGTCTCTTCACAACCGCCGATAAGATTTTTGCCAAACTCACGACATTCTCCTTGAAGAAGATTAATAAGATCGCCGCCGTCATCTATCATAACGTGCGGACAAAGCGACAATGTTTTTTTTAGGTGTTCCTTATACTGTTCCTCATTAACTCCACGCCAAGCATTCACCTCAAACCCTTCAGCAACAAGAGCCGCCGCAACGTCATCTTGTGTTGAAAGCGGATTACAACCTGTAACGTACACTTTCGCACCGCCCGCCTTTAAAACCTTCGCAAGAAAGGCAGTTTTTGCCTCTAAGTGTATCGACATTGATATCCTCTTGCCGACAAATGGTTTTGTTTGTTCAAATTCTTTTTTAATTATGTTCAAAACAGGCATATAGCTCTCTACCCATTTTATCTTATCTGCACCCGCGGAAGCAAGATTAATATCTTTGATACTGCTCATAATGTTACTCCTTACATATATTTCAAGAGTTATTATAACAGATATTTCGCATCAAGTCAATTTCTGCATTATTTTTTATAATTTTTTTATATTTTTTCTGATGTGTCCCTCTTTTTTTTGTTAAATTTGTAATTATTTTCTTTTTTTAACAAAAAATATTGTAAATTCGTTATAAATGTGTTATAATTAATAAGATTGATACAGATATCAATATCGTTAATCGCAACTTTTTAAAAATAATTATATGAGGTGAAACAATGTACAACAAGAAATCTATTGAAGATGTAGCTGTTGCCGGCAAGAAAGTTATCGCAAGATGCGACTTTAACGTACCTATGCAGGACGGCGTAATCACCGACGACAAGAGAATTGTAGGTGCTATGCCCACAATCAAGTATCTCGTAGACAACGGTGCGGCAGTTATCCTTTGCTCACACATGGGACGCCCCCACAATATCCTCAACGACACTTTAAAACTAAGCAAAAAGGATAAAAAGAAGATTGAAGCTCTTCCCGAAGAAGAAAGAGAAGCTGCATCTGCAAAAATCCTCGCAAAAGCAAAAGATGAATTTACAACCCTCTCACTTGCACCCGTTGCAAAGAGAATATCCGAGCTTCTCGGCAAAGAAGTAATTATGGCAAAAGATGTTGTAGGAGAAGATGCAATATCTAAAGCTAAGGCTCTCAAATCCGGCGAAGTTTTGCTTCTCGAAAACGTGCGTTTCCACGAAGAAGAAGAAAAGAACAACGAAGAGTTTGCAAAGAAATTAGCTTCTATGGCTGACATCTACGTTAATGATGCATTCGGTACTGCTCACAGAGCTCACGCAACAACAGCAGGTATCGCTCAGTATTGCCCCGAAATGCCCGCAGTTTGCGGAACTCTTATCCAAAAGGAAATTGATGTTATGGGCGGTGCTCTTTCTGAGCCCAAGCGTCCTTTTGTTGCTATCCTCGGGGGTGCAAAAGTTTCTGATAAGATCGGCGTTATCGAAAACCTTATCAACAAGGTTGATACTCTTATTATCGGCGGTGCTATGGCTTACACGTTCAACAAAGCTCTCGGTCATGAAATCGCTGACTCAAGATATGAAGAAGACAAGCTTGAACTCGCTCTCGAACTTATGAAGAAGGCTGAAGCTAAGGGGGTTAAGTTCTTGCTTCCCGTTGACAACCGAGTAGGCGATAAGTTTGCAAATGACTGTCACAAGCTTGTTGTTGATTCCGATGACCTCCCTGCAGGTTATATGGGACTCGACATTGGTCCTAAGACTGAAGCAATTTTTTCAGAGGCTATTAAGAGTGCAGGTACCGTTATCTGGAATGGTCCTATGGGCGTATTTGAATTTGAGGCGTTTGCCGACGGTACAAAAGCAGTTGCTAAGGCGGTTGCAGAAAGCAATGCGATTTCTATCATCGGTGGCGGTGACTCTGCGGCGGCAGTTGAACAACTCGGATATGCTGATAAGATGACTCACATTTCCACGGGCGGCGGTGCTTCCCTCGAATTCCTCGAAGGAAAAGACCTTCCCGGAATTTCTTGCCTTAACGACAAATAATTGACTAACGATTGAAGGTATAAAACAATGAACAGAGAAACAAGAAAGACAGTTATCGCAGGTAACTGGAAAATGAATCTTACTCCCTCCAAAGCAAAGGCTGTTATCGAAGAGCTTAAGCCCTTGGTTGCAGGCAAGGATAACTGCACAACGATTCTTTGTGTTCCCTTTGTTGATATTGCAACTGCAGTTGAAGCAGCAAAGGGTTCAAACATAAAAATCGGTGCACAGAATGTACACTTTGAAGAAAAAGGTGCATTCACCGGCGAAATCGCGGCTGATATGCTTCTCGAGGTCGGTGCTGAATATGTAATCATCGGACACAGTGAACGCAGACAGTACTTCGGCGAAACAAACGAAACTGTAAACAAGAGAGTTCTTGCTGCACTTAAGGCAGGACTCAAAGTTATCCTCTGCGTTGGTGAAGTTCTCGAAGAACGCGAACAGGATATTACTGCTGAAATCGTATCATTACAGACAAAGATAGCTCTCATCGGTGTTGACGAAGAAATGATGAAAAATGTTATTGTCGCATACGAACCTGTTTGGGCAATCGGTACAGGTAAGACGGCTACCGCTGAACAGGCTGACGAAGTTTGCGGAATTATTCGTAACGTTCTTGAAGTTAAGTACGGTAAATGCGTCGCAGAAGCAACAACAATTCAGTACGGCGGTTCTATGAACGCTGCAAACTCTGCAGAGCTTCTCTCCAAAGTCAACGTTGACGGCGGTCTCATCGGCGGTGCTTCGCTTAAACCCGCAGATTTCTCCGTAATCGTAAACAACGCTCAGTAATTTTAAAAGCATTAAAATCACTTCGCTGTTCAAAGCGAAGTGATTTTTTTATTATCTAAAATGACCCTACACTCATATAATGTATTGAGTATAAATGAAAGGAGGTTTAAAAGGTGTGTCAAAATATAAACAATGTTTATTTCAAATTCGCAATAGCAACTCTCTTTGCAACCGTTCTCGGAATAATTGCAGGGATCGTGTGGCCGGAGTTTTTTACGAACTTCCCTACACTTCTTCTGATAGAGTTGATAACTGCGGCCGTTGTTCTCGTCATTATCAGTGTGTATCTTCTTGCTCGCGGAACAAGAGGTAATCAATCCACTTCCTTTATAAGATATTATATCAGATTTCTTCTTTTCGCAACAATCGGAAGCTTTGTATTTTCTATCCTCGCCCTCTCAACAACTTTGACAGCTTCTCTTGTAAGTGCAATCATCTTCGGTATAGCAGTAGGCTTCTTCGTTCTTACGATAATCGCTATAATTTTTCTTCTCGATTATCTTTTAAAAAACGCTTTTTAAACAAGCAATCAAACAAAAACAGGTCAAAATGTATTCATCGATACAGACGCTTTAACAGATAAGCAATTATCCCACATCTCCCCATCGAAATTATCGGTGGGGAGCTTTATTTTACAACTTTTTTAAATATTTTTATATATATAATTTTTTTAATAAAATATTCTGAAAAACTATTGACTTTATCGCTTTAGTGTGATAAAATATCCACCGTTATTTGTTTAACAATTTTATTCTGAAAAGGTGATCATAATGAAAGATATTCATAACGAATCCACAGAAAGATTTATAAAGGCTATTCTTAATCTTGAAACCATTGAAGAATGTAAAAGGTTTTTTGAAGATATTTGCACCATAAAGGAGCTTCAGGACATGTCCCAAAGACTCGAGGTTGCCCTTCTGCTCAACGAAGGAAAAAGCTATCAGGAGGTTTTGGCAAAAACCGGCGTCAGTACAGCAACTATCAGCCGAGTAAATAAGTGCTTAAACTACGGAAGCGGAGGCTACAAGGAAGCCATTGAAAAATTTTCTTCAAAGGAGAGTGAATAATATGGATATAAATGAAACAGTTTTAAAAAATGAAGAAAAAGCCATTTTCAGACTACGTCAGCTTTACGGTAAGTACGGCTATTCGCAGTATAAAATGAGCAAATTCGAAGAATATGACCTATATGTAAGAAATAAGGACTTTCTTATTTCAGACAGTATTATTACCTTTACCGATACCAACGGAAAGCTTCTTGCACTAAAACCCGACGTTACCCTTTCTATTATAAAAAACACTAAGGACGAAAAAAACACGGTAAACAAAGTTTACTACAACGAAAATGTATACCGTATCTCAAAAGGTGCTCACTCTTTTAAAGAAATTATGCAATTAGGACTTGAGTGTATAGGTGATATTGACAACTACAATATATACGAAGTTCTTATGCTTGCGTGCGAGAGTTTGAAGAGCATTTCAAACGATTGTGTTCTTGATATTTCTAATTTAGGTATACTTTCCGATGTAATAGAAAACATAAACATTTCCGAAGAAAACAGAAAATACGTTTTAAAATGTGCAAGCGAAAAAAACACTCATGAAATCGCAAGAATATGTGCCGAAGAAGAAATTCCTGAGAATAAAGCAAATATACTCAAAAAACTTATTTTAACATACGGCGTTCCCAAAAAGGTTATAGAGCTACTTAAAAATGACCTTTCCGAATTTGTTGAAAAGAAAAAGATTGACGACTTATCTGCAATAATTGATGCTCTCACAGAAAATGGTTACGGTGATATGATACGAATCGATTTTTCTGTTATAAACGATATGAATTACTATAACGGAATCGTATTCAAGGGATTTATAAACACCATCCCAACAGGTGTGCTTTCGGGGGGGCAGTATGACAAGCTTATGCAAAAGATGGGCAGAAAATCGGGTGCTATAGGTTTTGCTGTATATCTTGATATGCTTGAACGCTTTAACGAAACCGAAAAAGGTTTCGATGTTGATACGGTTATTCTCTACACAGACGGAAACAGCATTAATTCACTCAACAATGCTATAAAAATGATGGCGGACAACGGTAAAAGCGTTATGGCACAAAAGGCTGTCCCTAAGGATATTAAATACAAACAGCTTTTAAAATTAAACGACAAAGGAGTGGTTATAATTGAAAACAATGCTTAATATAGCTCTTCCCAAAGGACGACTCGGCGAAAAAGTTTACGCTATGTTTGAAAAAGCAGGTTTTGAGTGTCCCTCCATTAAAGAAAACAGCAGAAAGCTTATATTTGAAAACGACGAATTGTGCGTAAGATATTTCTGGGTTAAGCCTTCCGATTCGGCAATATACGTCGAAAGAGGTGCCGCCGATATAGGTGTTGCCGGAAAAGACATTCTTCTTGAATACAATCCCGACGTATACGAACTTCTCGACCTTGATATAGGCAAATGCAGAATGGCAGTTGCCGCAAAAAAAGAATTTAGAGACGATCCGCAGAAAACACTTAAGGTTGCCACAAAATTCACTAATATCGCTCAAGGCTTCTATACGTCCAAAGGCAGAGAGATAGATATGATTCACTTAAACGGCTCTATTGAAATAGCCCCTATATTAGGGCTTTCCGACGTAATAGTTGATATCGTTGAAACGGGTACAACGTTAAAAGAAAATAACCTCGAAGTTATAGAAACGATTTTCCCCATAAGTGCCCGTCTTATTGCAAACAAATCAAGTTTTAAATTTAAAAACGAACAAATAGAAAAAATTGTGCGTGAATTATCTGCGCAGGTTGAGGAAAACAAATGATTAAAATATTAAAATACGGCGAAGTTGAAAACAAGGATATATTTTCAAGGGCTGTTACTGAAGTTGATGTTACTGCAACAGTTACGGAAATTATAGAAAATGTAAAACAATACGGCGACTCTGCCCTTTTTATGTACTGCGAAAAATTCGACAAGGCAAAATTAACCTCTCTTGAGGTAACAAATGAAGAAATCGATGAAGCTTTTTCATCTGTTCCGAGTGAATTTATCGAAATCCTGAAAAAAGCAGCGGCAAATATAAGAAAATTCCACGAAAAGCAGGTTAGAAACAGCTTTATCATAAACGACGAAAACGGAGTAGTTATAGGACAAAAGATTATCCCGGTAGACAAAGCCGGACTTTATGTCCCCGGCGGCACTGCGGCTTATCCCTCAACCGTACTTATGGACTCTATCCCCGCTAAAATTGCAGGGGTAAAAGAAGTTGTTATAACAACTCCCCCATCTTTAAACGGTAAAATTAATCCGGTTATACTTGCGGCGGCAAAAATTGCGGGCGTTGACAGAATATTTAAGGTAGGCGGAGCTCAAGCTATTGCGGCATTAGCATACGGAACCGAATCAATTCCTAAGGTAGACAAGATAGTTGGCCCGGGTAATGCATTTGTTGCCGAAGCAAAAAAACAGGTATTCGGAAATGTATCTATTGATATGATTGCAGGTCCTTCAGAGATTCTTGTAGTATCTGACGGAAACAACAATCCCGCTCACACGGCAGCAGACCTTCTCTCTCAGGCCGAACACGACAAAATGGCAAGTGCTGTTCTCGTAACAGATTCATTTGAATTCGCAAAGAAAGTACAAGCAGAAATCGAAAAACAAATTCCTCAGCTTGAAAGACAGGAGATCGCACGTACATCTATTGATAACAATGGTAAAATAATCGTTGCAAATACGCTTGATGAAGCTATAGAAATTTCAAATGAGATAGCTCCGGAGCATCTTGAGCTTTGTGTAGACAATCCTTTTGATTATCTTGACAAAATCAGACACGCAGGTTCAATCTTTATGGGTAGATATTGTCCCGAAGCATTGGGAGATTATTTTGCGGGACCAAACCACACACTCCCCACAAGCGGCACGGCTAAATTTTCAAGTCCTCTCTCGGTTGACGATTTTATTAAAAAGACACAGTACACATATTACACAAAAGACGCTTTGGCAAAAGTAGCAAATGACATTGCGTATTTTGCCGAAAAGGAAGGATTGACAGCTCACGCTAAGAGTGCTACAATCAGATTCAAAAAATAAACTATCGGAGTAAATAATAATGAGCAGATTTTTTAGTGAAAAATATAAAAAACTTATTCCCTACACTCCCGGCGAACAGCCTAAGGATATGAAATACATCAAACTAAACACCAACGAATCCCCTTTCCCCCCCTCAGAAAAAGCTATTATCGCGGCTATGGAAGAAGCTCAGAAATTACAGCTTTATCCCGATCCCGAATGTAGAACGTTAACCGAAAAAGTGGCTGAATACTGCGGTGTTGAATACGAAAACGTGCTTATGACAAACGGCTCTGACGAAATACTTAATTTTGCATTTATGGCTTTTTGTGATGAAAACACTCCTGCGGCATTCCCCGATATATCGTACGGTTTCTACAGCGTTTTTGCCGAACTTAACAATGTTCCCTATACCCAGATACCCCTAAAAGAAGATTTTTCAATTGATGTAAATGACTATAAGGGAATAAATAAAACTATATTTATTGCAAACCCCAATGCCCCCACGGGCATGACACTTACCCTTCCTCAAATTGAGCAATTGTTAATTTCTAACCCCAACAATGTTGTTGTTATAGATGAAGCATACGTTGATTTCGGTGGAGAAAGCTGTTTACCCTTAGTAAAAAAATATGATAATCTTTTAGTTTGCCAAACATTTTCAAAATCACGCTCTATGGCAGGGGCAAGACTTGGTTTTGGCGTCGGCTCTGCCGATCTTATCGCAGACTTAAACACCATTAAATATTCAACAAACCCCTACAACATTAACAGAATGACTATGGCAGCCGGGTTAGGCGTTTTAAAAGACGATGCTTACACAAAAGCTAATTGTGCAGAAATAGCTGAAACCAGAGAAAATACCACAGCAAAGCTAAAAGAAATGGGATTTGTTACAACGGTTTCAAAATCAAATTTTATATTCGCCATGCATCCCGACGTTGACGGTCAAACAATCTATGAGAGTCTCAAGAAAAAAGGAATACTCGTACGCCACTTCTCGAAACCGAGAATCAGCAAATACGTTAGAATAACGGTTGGAACGTCAGAACAAATGACAGCACTTTTGTTTGCTTTAAAAAAGGTATTGGAGGAAAACAAATGATAAGAGTTGCCGAAATAAAAAGAAAAACTGCTGAAACGGATATTTATTTAAAAATTCGACTTGACGGCAAAGGTCAGTCGAGAATCGAAACGGGCTGCGGTTTTCTTGACCATATGCTCACTCTTTTCTCAAAACACAGCCGATTTGATATGGAAGTGGTTTGCAAAGGAGACACATACGTTGACTACCACCATTCCGTTGAAGATATAGGTATTTGCCTCGGTATAGCTTTTAACGATGCTATCGGCGATAAAAGAGGCATTAACAGATACGGAGATATCACTCTTCCCATGGACGAAGCACTTATATTATCTGCCGTAGACATATCGGGCAGAGATTACCTCGGTTTTGACTTAGATATTCCTACGGAAAAGGTAGGAGATTTCGATACGGAGCTTGTTGAAGAATTTTGGCTCGGTTTTGTACGAAACGCAAAAATTAATCTTCACATAAAACAACTTGCAGGGACAAACTCCCATCACATTATAGAGGGCGTTTTTAAAGCCGTGGGCAGAGCACTCGGACAGGCAACAAAAAAAGACACTGCTCTTTTAAATGAAATTCCCTCTACGAAAGGACTCCTTTAATGATTGCAATTGTTGATTACGGAGTGGGAAACCTCTTTTCGTTAAAAAGCTCACTCGCATACGTTGGAGCTGATGCAGTGGTTACAAACGACCCTGCCGTCCTAAAAAACTCAGAAAAAATAATACTCCCCGGTGTTGGTGCATTTAAAGATGCGTCAGACAAACTTTTCGCATCGGGATTGGCAGGGATTGTAGCAGACGAAGTCAAAAACGGTAAACCTCTTCTCGGAATATGTCTCGGTATGCAAATGCTTTTCGAGAAAAGCTTCGAGTACGGCGAAACAAAGGGCCTTGGTTTACTAAAAGGTGAAATCAGACCGTTGGCTGACGTTATCGATAAAAACTTGAAGATTCCCCATATCGGATGGAATGCTCTGAAATTCACAAAAAACAAATCACCCTTGTTCAAATACATAAACGAGGGAGATTGCGTATATTTCGTACATTCATTTTACGCAACAGAGTGCGATAATTCACTTATTGCAACTGCAGAATACAGCTGCGACATAACTGCCGCCGTTGGAAAAAACAATATATACGGCTGTCAGTTTCACCCCGAAAAAAGCGGAAATGTAGGACTCAATATTCTCCGTGCTTTTTGCGAGAAAGGCGGTATTTGATTATGATTATCTATCCCGCAATAGACCTTTTTGAAGGCAAAGCAGTACGTCTTTATAAGGGCGATTACAATCAATTAACGGTCTACAGCAACAATCCTATAGAAATTGCAGAAGATTTTGTAAAACAAGGTGCAACGCATATACACTTAGTTGACCTTGAGGGTGCAAAAGACGGAACAACACCAAACCTTGCTCTTATATGCGATATAAAAAAAGCCACTAATCTTTTTTGCGAGGTTGGAGGCGGCATACGTTCAATGGAAATAGTTGATAAATATATTAGAGCAGGTCTTGACCGTGTTATACTTGGTACGGCGGCTGTCGAAAATAAAGATTTTGCCGTTGAAGCCGTAAAGAAACACGGGGACAAAATTGCTGTTGGCGTTGACATAAAAGACGGCTTTGTTGCCGTAAAAGGTTGGACTGAAAAATCATCGCTCGATGCCTTTGATTTTTGTCTCCAAATGCAAGATATCGGCGTAAAAACACTTATTTGTACCGATATATCAAAAGACGGGGCAATGAAAGGCACAAATCATGACCTTTATAATGAACTTTCACAAAGATGTAATATGCAAATAATAGCCTCAGGCGGTGTATCTTCTATTGATGACGTAGAAAAACTTGCCCTGAAAAAAATATACGGTGCAATTATTGGAAAAGCATATTACACGAAAACGATTAATCTGCGTGAAGCTATTGAGGTGGCAAAATGACGACAAAAAGAATCATTCCCTGCCTTGACGTAAAAAACGGTCGAGTAGTAAAAGGAGTTAATTTTGAAGGACTAAACGACGTTTCCTCCCCTGTTGAATTAGCTAAATATTACAGCAACAACGGTGCCGACGAACTTGTTTTTTATGATATAACGGCATCATTTGAAGAAAGAAAGCTTTTTTCCGATATTCTATGCGAAGTTGCAAGTAAAATATTTATTCCTCTTACTGTAGGCGGAGGAATAAATACTGTCGATGACTTCGACAGAGTTTTAAAATGCGGTGCAGATAAAGTCAGCGTCAACTCGGGTGCAATAAGAAATCCCGCTTTAGTTTATGAAGCCGCAAAACTTTACGGCGACCAATGCGTTGTGCTGTCGGTTGACGTAAAACGCGTTGACGGAGTTTTCAGAGTCTTCGCAAAAGGCGGAAGAGAAAACACGGGTATGGAAGCTATCGAATGGATAAAACGCTGCGTCGGCAACGGTGCGGGCGAAATCGTTGTAAACTCCATTGACACAGACGGCGTAAAAAAAGGCTTTGACCTCGAAATGCTTGACTCTGTATGTAATGCGGTATCAGTTCCCGTTATTGCATCGGGCGGTGCAGGTAACAAACAACACTTTACAGAACTCTTCAAGACACTTCCCAAGGTTGATGCGGGGCTCGCAGCATCTATCTTCCACTTCGGAGAGGTTGAAATTAACGACTTAAAACAGGAATTAAAAAATAACGGGATTTGTATGAGAATATAAACCCTTTTGAAAGGACAGTACAAAAAATGATAAACATTGATGAGCTTAAATTTGATGAAAAAGGTCTTATACCTGCAATAGT
Source organism: Eubacteriales bacterium (assembly GCA_045658315.1). Lineage (GTDB taxonomy): Bacteria > Bacillota > Clostridia > Oscillospirales > CAG-272 > RGIG1995. The sequence goes on along the minus strand of JAZOUV010000029.1, from coordinate 1,556 downwards.
AGTTGATTCAAAAACAAAGCAGGTTTTGACGCTGGCATACATGAACAAAGAAAGTCTGCAGATATCTATGGAAAAAGGATTGACCTGCTTTTACAGCCGTTCAAGACAGTGTCTGTGGCTAAAGGGTGAAACAAGCGGAAATTATCAGCATATAGTTTCTATCACCGCTGATTGCGACAAGGATGCACTCACAGTTATGGTTGAACCGGACGGTCCCGCTTGTCATCTCGGTACAACGTCTTGTTTTGAAAATCCTCTTTGGGAAAGCGATGAATTGCATGAATTCTCTCTTGATGGGCTTATGAAGCTTATCAAAGGCAGAAAAACAGACAAAAAAGAGGGTTCGTATACAACATACCTCTTTGAAAAAGGTCTTGACAAAATTCTTAAAAAAGTCGGCGAAGAATGTACCGAGGTTATTATCGGTGCAAAAAATAACGATAAAAAAGAAACTATATACGAAATTGCCGACCTCACCTATCACGTAATGGTGCTTATGATTGAAATGGGTATTTCTCTTGAAGATATACACAACGAGCTTGCTTCCCGTCACGTTATTGACAAAAAAGTTAAGCAGGAGAAAATGACACAATGATCAGCTTTGATCTGCATATGCACACAACCTTTTGCGACGGCAAAAACACTCCGGAAGAAATGATTCTCTCGGGAATAAAAAAGGGGTTAAATACTATTGGTATTTCGGGACACTGTTATACGGAATTTGATGAAACGTACTGTATGAAAGCTCCCACTATGGAAGAATACTTTACAGAGCTACAAAGGTTCAAAAAGGCATACGACGGTAAAATCAAGGTGTTATGCGGTATTGAACAGGATTACTTTGCAGGAAAGCCCAAACTTAATTTTGATTACGTAATAGGAAGCGTACATTACATATACAAAAACGGTAACTACCTCTCTGTTGACCATAAAGAATCAATCACAATAAATGATGTAATTGTTCACTATAACGGTGATTATTATGCGTATGCCGAGGATTATTATAGACTTGTGGGCGACGTTATTAATAATACCGGTGCTGATATAATAGGACACTTTGACCTTGTAACCAAATTCAATGAGGGAAATAAGCTATTCGATGAAACAAATCCACGTTACATAAACGCATGGAAAAAAGCTGTTGATGAGTTACTTCCCTACGGTAAACCATTTGAAGTAAATACGGGTGCTATTTCAAGAGGCTACAAAACTACCCCCTATCCTTCTCTGCCTATATTGAAATATATAAGAGAAAACGACGGAAAGGTTATTCTGTCAAGCGACAGCCATTCGGCTGAAAATATATGTTTTGAATTTGATAAATGGGAAAAGATTATAAAAGGATTAGGATTTGAAATATAAAAAACGGCTGATTTCAGCCGTTTTTTATATTATTTCACAAAGTCAAACTCAAAGTCGTACATACTTACGGTGTCACCGTCTTTTACGCCTTTTGCTTCGAGTTTATCAAACACACCTGCATTTTTAAGCACTTTTTGGAAATACATTAGCGATTCATAATCGTCAAAATTAATTGAACCCATAAGCTTATATAT
>JAZOUV010000028.1:0-16601 GCA_045658315.1 Eubacteriales bacterium | reverse complement strand
TGATTAATTTTAGAAATCGCTGATTACACGGTGGAAACCTTCGAAAACGATAACTTCATCATTTTTCTCAACACATCTTCCGGAGCAACGGACAGTAACCGTATCTCTTTGCGGATGACGCCATGGATATTCGACCTGAATAACATTATTGCTTTCAGCCATATCATGAATCATATTGTCTACTGCTACGCGATACTCTTTATCGATGTTATTTTGCCAATACTTGAAGCATTCACCAGGCGTAATATCATCAGCAACGCCTAAAAGTTTTCTCATTGTTTCATCGGTATACAATTCGCCCTCGCCGGTTTTTGCGTTAATGTGAATAATCCACAAGCCTACATTTATACCGCGCAAAATTGTTTTCATTTCCATTTTAACAAGCGGCGCATGTCTTTTTTCTTTTCCAAGCTTATCAAATCGTTCTAATCGTTTTGCATATTCCTCAGTATTGCTGATAAAATATTTTGCTTCAAGACTTTCTTCAGAGCAAGGTTTATCAAATAAATATCCCTGGAAAATGTCAGGCTGTAAACCGGATAAAACAATCAACTCAGATTTGTTCTCGACACCTTCTAAACACACCTTTAATGAGTTTGATTTTGCAAATTCGATAACATTATGTATGAGATTGTAATTGTATCCGTTTTCCTTAATGTCACGAATAAATACACGATCAACCTTAAGTATGTTTGCATGAAGGTGTTTCAGATTGCCAAGATTAGAATAGCCTGTGCCGAAATCATCAATTGCAATTTGAATTCCAACCTGTCGGAGTTTTGTTAAAATGGCATAAACGTCCTCGTTTTCATCCAATTGAGCAGATTCGGTAATCTCAAGAATCAGAGCTTCTCCGGGGAGACCATGCTTTGTAAGAAGACTTGTAATTTGTGCGGCTATCCTTTTCTTTTCTAATTGTTTCGGTGAAATGTTAACACTGATTTTAAAATGCGGTATAAATTCACGCCACTGCTTACATTTGCGTAGCGCTTCATTCACAACCCAGATACCCACCTCGTTGATAAGCCCTGTTTGTTCAAGCACAGGAATAAACTGGTCGGGAAAAATCTGTCCCTTTGTTTTGGATTCGAATCTAAGCAATGCTTCTGCCGAAATAATAGAATAATCCTCTGCGCTTATCTGCGGTTGATACACAAGGGAAAAACCGCTGCATTTTTTCTTGATACTTTCTTCAAGTTCTTCTAAAAGTTCAACAGCGGAAATTCTTTCGAGCATGCTGTCTTCAGAGAAAAAGACGATCTGCCCGATGTTGTTCTTTTTGGCGTTATTCAGCGTTTGAACTGCATAATCATATATATTTTCTGCGCTTACATATACAGATTTATCGTTAGGAACAACTGAAGCAGAAATTGAGCATTTACCGGCCAAAGAGCTTTTGAGTTCGTCAAATATTTTTTTTGCTTCTTTGCTTGAATTTACATCAAGCAAAACAACAAAACGGTCTTTTTCTGCATGATAAATCTGTCCCATAGAAAAACGTTTTTCAAGTTCTTCTGCCAGAGCTTTGAGCAGTGTATCTCCATAAACTGAACCGTGCTTCAGGTTGATTTCTGAAAGATTATCAATATCAAGAAGCATCAAACAGCTAAAATCATCTGCTGATTCATTTTGCAAGTCCATCTTCAGCTTTGCTTTGTTAAACAGGGTTGTAATAGGATTATAAAGATGCTTTACTGCGTTTTGAGAGATTCTTCCAATGAAAACAAAATGGTTATCCATTTCATCCTTTATGACACTTCCACGGCAGTTGACCCATCGCATATTATTATTATTATTATGCATACGGAAGTTTATATCAATCTCTTCGACATCGTGGCTTATAACGGAAGATACCGCTTTTTTAACAAGCAATTGATCATTGGCGTGAACATAATTCAGCATATCCAAAACACCGTTCGCCAGTTCACGCCCGTCGGAAATATCAAAGGAGTTGGGATCTTCTCCGAAAAAGCGGATAACACCCGTTTCGATATTCATAAGGAACAGATAGTCGTCGGTACTGCCGGTTAACGTTTGCAACAACTGACAATATTTTTCAACCTGAATCTGCTTAATGCCTTTAGCACCTTCTTGCCAAGGAAAAGTCTCTTTTTTGGTAATTGCCTTATTTTTATACATTTCCTTATCAGCTCTACGCAGAACATCAGAGAGCTGATGGTCGATTTTTGCATCAAACTTAGATGCACCATATGCACAAGAAACGCGACACTCAGGATATCCCTCAAGCGAAAGATTTTTCATTCCTTCAATACAACGGGTCCCCAATGCATCGCAATTGATGCTGTCTTCATTTTTGAGTATAACAACAAACTCATCACCGCCAATACGGAAAATATCTGCTTCAACAAAAGAGGCGGAAAGATGAGCTGAAACGGTAGACAATAGTTTATCGCCCGCCATATGCCCGAAAATATCGTTCGTTACTTTAAGTTTATTAACGTCAAAGACGGCAACAGAAAAATTCGCATTACCTGAAATAATTTCATGGTTGATTTCAATCTCTTTATCCATAAATGCGGATTTATTACCTACACCGGTAAGACCATCACGATGTGCTTCGGTATTGAGCAAGTGAATTTGATGCTGTAAGGTTTTACGTGTTTCAATAAAAGTAGAGGTGAGTTCCCCGATCTCATCGTGAAGGTCTGTTTGAATATCAAAATCAAACTCACCGTCTGTTAAGTGCTTGGCGGCTTCATTTAGCTTTTTGATAGGACGGGCAAACTCACGGCTGACAAAGAATGCACCAATCAATGCAAGAACTATAACAATCAAGGTGAATATAAGTGTGAAAACAGACAACGCGTGCTGTTCTCTATATATTTCGGAAACGGGTGCAAAACATACCATCAGCATACCGTTGCGCAATTTAGAACTGGCAATTCGTTTTTCAATACCATCAAGTTCGTATTTTATAAGCTCGTCTGTGCGCTCTTCTTTAGAGAGCTTTTCAACAACACCGTCAAAGCCGGGGTCACCGACACCGATCAAATGTCCCCGCTCAAAGTTCGGATGATAGACAACGGTTCCATCGCTTTTTAGAAGGGCTGCTTTGCCTGAACTGTATATTGAAATTTGCTTTACCAGCGCCGCGATATGTTCGGTAGATATATCGGCACCGATAACGCCGATCAGCTCTTCATTCTCATAAAGCGGCACGACATACGATATTATGTCGTGATCGATATTGGCATTGTAGTACGCTTCGACCCACGTCGCCGTTTTGTGCTTAGTGGGAATATGCCACCATCCGACATGCTCAATATCATCTTCCGCATATAAAGAAATATCGGTCAGCGGTTGATTTTCAAATTTTTGGGTATCTTTATTTTTTACGTAGAAAAAGCCGTCAGACTTGCCGATGTACGAATCGCTATAGCGAAGATAGATTGCCACGGCGCCCTCGATGCTCTCTATATGGTGGAGCGCACTTTTTTCTAAGTTGGCAGAATAGGCTGCACGCAAAGAATCATTCTTTAACATTGTAATATCCGATAACTCTGAAACTGCGTTATGGGAAAGCGTGTCAACCGAATCTTCTATTTTTGCCAACAAAATATCCACTTCACCGGCATTCGTTTTACATAAAAGGTTCATATTTTCTGTGGAACTTTTTTCTATAACACCAGAAGTCAGAATGGTGCCCACAGTGCCAATAATTAATGAAGTTATTAAAACGCTGCCGAAAAGCAGCCACATAATTTTTGCGCGAATTGATTTCATTTTGCTACCACCAGAGAATAAATATAATTTTACATTATAAGTATAGCACAAATGAAATATTATGGCAACTATTATTCATATAATTTGTCACAAAATAGAAGCCACGGCAATTTTTTGCCGTGGCTTCAACAATTATTTTCTATTTGTATAAAAATCCAGCGCATTTTCAAGCGGTAAAACGTGGGAATACAAGAAGCCTTGGATATAATCGCATTCGGCATCGGTCACCTTTTGGTTTTCGACTTCGTTTTCAATTCCTTCACACAAAACAGAAATCCCTAAATCGTGAGCCATACGAATGATACCAATAAGAACTGCATTTCCTCGATGAGAAACCGATTTTGCAACGATATGTCGATCTATCTTGATGACATCAATCGGATAATCACACAAATCGCTAAATGAGGTGTATCCACTTCCAAAATCATCAAGAGCAATTCTGCAACCGAGTTTTTTAATACCCAATATATTTTTATAGGCAACAGAACTATCACTAACCAAAGCATCTTCTGTCAATTCAATAAGAAGATTTTTTCTGTCAAAGTCATATTTTGACAGAGCTTCTTCGAACTCTTCTAAAAAAGTTGGATGTGAAAGGGTTGTTCGTGTAAAGTTGCAAGAAAGATATAGCTTTTTAAAATCGGTGTTTTTCCAATTGGCGAGCATCTTACAGGTATTTTCAAAAATATAAAAATCAAGTTTATCGATCATACCCGCAAGTTTCATATCTTCAATATAATTCGCCGGTGACAACACACCCTCTTCTAAGCTATGCCAACGGGACAGCACTTCTGCTCCGCACAGTTTCTTTTTCTTTGTGTCAAATACAAATTGAAGATAAATTTGGAATTCTTCATTTTCCAAAGCTTTAGATATCTTCTTTTGAAGTCTGCTTTTGATAGATACGCGGTTTAGAGTGTTTTTATCGCACAAGCAAACATCCTTGTCCTCATTCACGGCAAGAAGATATCCTTGACGGGCATTGTAAATAACGGTTTCTGTAGGGAGGTTTTGTTTATCAAGAGGGTAAACACCGCCCCTGAACAAAACGCCGTTATCCTTTGAAAAACTTCCGTTATAGCTATTAAGATTTCTTATGAGTTCTGTCATACTTTCGATTGCACGTTGCGTATCAGGGCACATAAAGCAACAAGCAAATACGCCGTTGTCAATTCGAGAAGCAAAATCGTCATCTTTAAGTATCCCTGTCATAGTGGCCGCCGCATAGCGTTGCAATTCTTCAGATTCGGGCAAGCCGAAATAGGTTTCTATTTTCTCAATATCAATTGCAATATATGCCACATAATATAATGAGCGCATCGCACTCGAAATATGATGAGAATAACATTCCTCAAAATAACTCAAATTGCCGATACCGGTAAGTGAGTCGGTCATTTTGGTTTGATTCTGCGCGTGATTACGGTGGCGTTTCACAATAATATAAACGAACATAGTAATCAAAGCAAGAACTAAAACACTGATGGCAATTATAAGCCACGGAACGATTTCGGCAGACTGTGCTTTATCTTCAAGCTTCATAGCAGCAGACATCCACGCGTTTTTATCGGCAATTTGAACCGCCGTCTCTACGACGGCCACCATATCGGGATCCATTATTTTGGTAAAGCCGATACAAACCGTTTGTTTTTTACCGTCTTTATCATAAGAAAACAGTTCTATTTCTTTAGAAAGAGAAATATCTCCTTTATGGTGTGCAGAGGCAATTTCCACCTGAAAATTTTCACAAAGTTCTTTTTGTCTGTCTTTGCTGTCGGCAGAAACATAAGAAAAGTCTATCCCTGTCTGCTCGCTTATTTGCTCATATATCTTTGGCAAGATACCTTCATAACACTCGGTTTTTTCGTTATAAAATTCCAAAGGATACATATTAGGATTACCGGCTATATAAATTGTATCAGCCGCCGTCGGTTCCCTTGTAGACATTACCTCAGCAGAAACGGGAATACAGGCAAAAAGAACACTTAACAAGAAAATTACCGAAACAATCAGCCTTTTCATACTGCGATTCCTTCTTCGGAGTTGTATTCTGCTATCAAGTCTTCGGTTTTGACTGTCTCGGCAGCCAATTTATCATCTATATCGGAAAGTACGGAAACAATTTCTTTTCTGACGTTTTCAATTATTTCACGATATGTATTCAATTTGTCCGTCTCGGCTTCCTTGAGAGCAAGAAGTTCATCCTGAGCCTCTTTATATTCGCCATCCGCTTTTGCTTTCAACTCGGTTGCATATTGCTGTGCATCAAAAAGCGCTTGAGCAATATCGGCATTTGCTTGTTTATATTTGTTGATCTCTTCATTAAGTGCAGCAATTTGTGCTGTCAATTCATTTCTTTCCTTGGTATGCTCTGCGGTGATCAGGTCGATTTTACCATTAAATTCATCATTTACTCTCGCAATATAATCACATACTTCTGTTTTAGAAAAGCCGAAAAGCGAGGTTCTAAGTAACTTCTTTTGCATAACTGTTTACTCCTTATTTTACATTGATTTTTTTGCGTTCAATTCTGCCCCAATTCAGTTTTTTCTTTTTATAACCCAAAAAAGCGGTTGCTCGGACAAATGCCATAATAAATCGCAAAAAAGTAATCTCAAAAAAGCATAACAAAACCGCTTTCAGGGCATCCATTGCCGATATTTTGAGGTCTATTGTCTGTGTTCTTGCAAAAAATGCGGTTAGAGTTAAAATACAACCAAATACAGCATAAATTGCGAAAAACAAAATCATAAACGGCACATTGATCAAATCAAATATAAATGCAAGCACCATTGTCAGTATGCCGAAGATCTCAATAAATGGGGATAACAACTCATAGAGAAGAAAATAAAAAAACGAAACAAAACTAACGGCTCCAAATTTAGCATTAAACAGCATAACTTTGTGCTTCCACATGCTTTGGAACAACCCCAAATGCCAACGTTTTCTTTGTTTGCAAAGGTCTTTAAGTCTTTCGGGCACCTGGGACCAGCAAATCGCATCAGTAGCATATTTGACACAATATGGAATTTCGTTCAAGGTGCAGTACTCGTGTAGCTTTACAACAAGCTCCATATCCTCGCCCATTGTAGAATGATCATATCCGCCTGCAGCAATCACAACGTCCTTCTTAAAGAGACCGAATGCACCCGAAATGATAAGAGAACCATTGAATTTATCAAACAAAATACGTGAAGCAAGAAAAGAACGGTCATACTCAAGCACCTGCATGCAAGCAAGAACATTGCTCGGTAACTTATAATTCAAAACTTTACCATGCTCTAACGTAACGCTATTAGCAGGTCTGACTACACCGCCGACAGCCACGATGTTTTCTTGTTCTAAAATAGGACGAGAAATTTTACTTAGCGAATCATACTGCAAAACCGAATCGGCATCCATGCAAATAAAATAAGGGAACTTACAAGCGTTGATGCCCATATTCAGCGAATCGGCTTTGCCACCGTTTTTCTTTCTGATGAGTGTGAGCGGCACCTTTTCGCTAACCGATTCATAAACAAATTCTTCTGTTTGACAGTTTATTTTTCTATGAATTGGGCGACGGATAGGTTTCATATCAAACGCTTCAATAAGTTTCTGCGAAGTGTTGTCTTTTGAGCCGTCATCCACGACAACGATTTCATAGAGTTTATATTCCAGAGCAAGCAAGGATTTAACCGTTTCCACTACTGTTACTTCTTCGTTATATGCAGGAACAATAATGCTAATGGGCACATAATAATTTTGAAGCAGTGTGTTTTTCAGTTTTTCCTGATGTCTTTTTTTGTAAAGTTCCGAGGAGCCAACAACCACCGCCAGAAAAAGAAACGAGGAATAACCAATAAGATAAATAACAAAAAATATATTTATATAATCCAGTATGGTTTTTACAATCATAAAAGCGTTGTCACTTATCATACGGTTACCGCCTCCTTTTCTTTTAGTTTTTTGCGGTCAAAACGATAACGGAGCATTTCGGAGGCATAGCGGTCGCCACCTTCGAAAACATCAATCATTTCCTCGTATTTAACGCCCAGTCGTTCGAGACTATCCGCAGCGTTATAGCGCACATACCAATTCCTGTCGCAAAGCAAATCCCTCAAAATTTCTTCTGTCTTTACAGATGGATAATTCCCAAGTGCAGTTGCCGCAATTGCTTTATATTCCCATATAGGTGAATTATCGGTGGCAAAGCCATATAAACAATCAAGTGCAGGTTCATAATGGTATTTTGCAAAATATCGAATGGTGCTGAAACGCAACTCCTGATTTTCTCCCTTGTCATTCATAATGTGCAACATCTTTTCTTTATGCGCATCAGAGCTAAAACGAAAATAATCAAGAATCGGCAGTTTAAGACTTAAAGAAAACTCATTAAAGCTCTGCCAGAGCTTTTCATCAAGTAACTCTCTTTCTCCGCCGAAAGACAAAAGGCCGTCGCCAATCATTTTTGAGTGATGAAAACCACCTATTCTATCTAATATTTTAAGTGCTTTTATTACGCTCTGTGTATCTCCTATGGAATAAAGCGCCTGTAATGCATTTTCACGGCAATATAAGTTTGGCTCTTTAACAAGTTCTATAAGAGAATCTATTACAACACTTATGTATGCACCCTTAAATACATTGTATTTCTTGATTATATAAGGAAAATAAGCCGCTTGTATTTTATTTTTCTCGCTGTATTTAAAGGTTAGAAAAACGAATACGGAACTTAGCTTCATAATATAGTTTTGAACCTGCTCGGGCTTTTGCGCATAAAGTTTTTCAAGTGTTTCGTCAAAAGCCATCATGTGATTAATTTTCTTTAATTTCTTGCAAAGAAACTTCTTGTGTGCCTCATCAATCGTATCCTTACTTAATTGTTCTTCGATACCATCTGTGAAATCTATGCTTCGCTTTTCGATGTTTTTATCCTTTTTGCGAAACACAAAAATGCACACAATATTAAATATAATCATAGCGACACATATGGCGAGATAAGCATAAATCAGTATTTCAACCTTCATCTTTTTCCCTCCATACGCTCTGCAAAATATAATAAGACGGTTTAAGCCTTTCGTGATAGGTAACCTTGTTCTCCCAACCCTCTAATTTTTGAGCATAAAGCGGAATCCTTCTGCCGTTTGTTCCGTCCGATAAGCCAATATACATTTCATCAATTGTAATATATTCAATTCCGTAATTATCGTCGTAATAATCGTCGTGAATAGTCATACGGGACGGGTCGGCAAAATTAAGTAGCTGCCAAGGCAGTTTGATCTCTACATAATCGCCGTTTACGATAAAATCAGCAAGGGAATTATAGTCTTTGGCATTTGGATTGGCATTTCCGTAAGTCAAGATTCCGGTTTCAAAAACCTCTGATTTTACTTCGGTTCCCGATTCATCCGAAAAAATCTCTGCCTTTAATATCATATCAATATTAACAAATTTGGGAGAATCCTTATCTGGAATATTTTCTTCAATATACGTATCAAATTTATAAACGTTTTCGCTATAAGTGGAGCGAAGCGCTTCATAACGCTCCTGAACCTGAAGTCTGCTATTATCTTTGCCGCTTATGGTAATTAAAAAATCGGCTGCGCGGTCAAATAACAGACCGTTGTTTTCGCAGTAACTGCTGCCGCTTTTCGGGGTAATATCAAGTGGTAAATATAACGTATCTTTTTCAAAATTGAAATGGTTTTTCTTTGCAAGAAGATAGATAAACCGTTCATCATATTTGAGGGACAAGCTTAAATCTTCCTTAGCAAAAACAACATCGTCCTCTTTCCATTCTGATATATCGCCATCCACGTAGCAGACCGACTGCTCTTTGCCCGGATCAAAGGATAACAGGCCGAAATACTGCTCATTCGTTTGATAATCCGACCAATATGGCGTGCGCATAAGATTAACAGCGTGCATCGTGTTCCAAGTGCGCTTAAACCATTCATCTTGCCATGTAAATACACAACTACCTGCACAACCGACGTCCATGATATCGTTATAACACCGTACCAGTGCATCACCTTGTTCGGTTTCCGACATATGACCTTGGTTTCTGCCGGTATTGACATCTACCTGAGCCATTCCTCTGCCTGTAGAAACACCGAATTCGGAGATGACTACGGGCATAGAATGATGGTTTTTTATCATCGACAAATATGCTTTATACGTGTTCAATACGCCGTTTTCATAAAAATCAGCGATATTAATGTTGGTCTTAAAATTTCCCCAATCCTTTATGTGCACCAAATAATCGGGGTAGTAGGGATAAATATGGTATGAAACAAACTGACCCGATAAAAACGCGTCTGTTGTTTTGATGTTTTCCACATCGACCTGTGCACATTTCATAAAAAATTTTGTTACTTGCTCGGGATAATAGAATGGGTCGGTTGTCGGCCAGTTAGAAAAAGCGACCAATTTTTGCACTTTGTATTTTTCTGATTCATATTCGATCACTTTATCGCCAAGCTTTGCAAGTAATGCTTCAAACGGCGAAGCATCTTCGGTGGTATACATATACTTGCCATTATAGGAATTGTATTTGCTATTATTCTTATATTTCTCATCCGTGAACACGACGGTAACGTCTTCCCATTCCACGCCGAGAATATATCCCAGCACCCAAGGAGAAATATCCTTATTATAGGTTCCATGCCCTGCCGATGCCATTCTTCCGAGATTTATCTTTTTTCTTCCGTGGAGAACGTCTATAACAGTTTTTGAATCCTCAAGCAAAGTATCAAAGAATTTCTCGTCATAAGCATCACGATGTGAATTAAGCACGTAATCATTTACCCAAACACCGTGAATAAGATAGAGCGGATCGGGATTTTCATGATTATATTCATAAAAAGCATTGTAAAAAGTGTCGTTCTGAACGGTATAAATTCTTACGGTATTGGCACCCAAATCTTTTATCTGATCAAACCAACGGAGGTATGTTTCTTTATCAATAGCGAAATCGGTTGACCATTCGCCCGGTATTCCCGAACCCATATTAACGCCTTTAATTTCAAATTCTTTGTATCCGTTGCCTTTGTTAAGAAGTATTTTATCATCTTCTGTTTTGATAAATGTTGTGACTTCTTTTTGCGGCTGAAAATCTATATAGAGTCCCAGACGATAATAACAGGTATCATACAGCATAACAAGGACAACGATGATGGAAATGGCAATGATAAATTTTTTCATAATCGTTCCTTTCTAATCTGTATGTTCGTTATATTTTTTCACTTTTGATTCGGCAGCGTATTGACGAAGTGTATGAATGTTTTTATCTAACCAATCCCCTCTTTGTTTAATCGCATTTTTTAAAAGCGATTTTGCTTCTTCATAATTTCGAGGATTTCGTTCAGTAGGTTTCAATAAGTCATATTCTTCCTCAAAGGTGTAACCCCATTTTTCGAAATTTCTTTGAACAGCGTCTCCAAGATATTCTATCGTTTCATCTATATACGAATTCAAATACTCTTCATTTAAATATGTTTTTCTAAGTTCGTAATATCGGTTGATGATTTTCTCGACAAATTCTTCGTCTTTCATTAACATTACGTACCATACATTATATTGGAACTGCAAATTACTTTGTTTCAGATATGTGTCTTGATAATTATCGCACGCTGAGTTAAAATCCCAAATACACATTTTGTATTTGCCGTCAACATCCTTGTAGATAAATGTTGAAAACCAGCCCGCATCATAGTTGAGGGTCAATTCGTTGATTATGAAGTAATCGACGAAGGACTGGGTGTCTATCATCGTTTCATAACCGTATTTTTTGTTGTCGTAATCAAAAGAATATATAGCCTTTTCAAACTGTGAAAAGTCTTGACGTATACTCTCTGCAATTTCAGGGGTCAGGTTAGAAGCACCGGGATAAACAATATCAACTTTATTGGGAAATCTTTTCGAATAAACCGAAAAAGTGTCAATATTTTTAATTGGATTAGTGCTCCCTTGATCCATTCTTAAAAGATAACCTGTAAAACTGTTGTCCTTTTTATCGACCGACAGGTTAAGCCTTGCACCGTTTTCGCCTGCGGTTATATTTTCAGCCAGAACATATAACCCCATATACTCACCATTGATCATCACTTCACAAAAACGGACATTTGGCGCATAATCCATAATTTCACCTGCGATATTATACCACATATAATTTCTTATAAGTGTTTTATCGAGGAAAGGTCCGTGAAGCACCCATTCGTGATGTGGATCCATATCGATAAGTGATTGCGGATTATTATCACCTTGTTTGGTGATGAGACGTATTTCATAACTGCTTTTATCAAAGGCTCTTGACGATCTGCCTCTGACGTTGATATACGCCTGACTTTTAGTTGTGGCACTATCTGTCGTATGATTATTTGTTTTTTTATTATCGATAAGTTGAAAGTCACATATAATTTCGGTTTTACCGTCCTCTGTTACGGTGGGATGGGCATAGTCCTCATTATATACCCTTCCGGGAATAACAACACCATCGGTATCAATCTGAATAAGAGGGAGATGGGTGCAAAAAAGATCGTCAGAATGAGAGCAGGCGGCTTTGGGCTCCGCCATCAAATGCTGGTGATATCGTTCTTTCTTCTCGCTTCTTGTAAACCAAAGGGAAGAAGCAATCACAACAAATGCAAGACAGATTGAGACAATACCATAAACTTTGTATTTCATTGCGTTACCCTCCCTTAAAATTAAATAGCAAAATCAATTTGAAATTTCGTCATTTTGCATCACGATATTGACATATTCAATACCGCCAAGATCATATATCCCATCTGTTATACTTATATCTTTTTCTGTTTTTTTAAGTAACGATGAGGAAACCTCGTAAATCAATTCCATAGTATCCTCGGTTGTATTTTTAACACGTAAAATTGCTTTGTTTTTGAATGTTTTAAATATGTAACCCGTGACAATAGATTGCTTATTCCTTGATCCTCGAACAATAATCAACATACGGTTATCATTCTTAATGCAGCCCAGAATAAACAACACAATAAACGTAACCGCACTGCCGATAAGTGCAACCATGTAATCTCCGACACCGCAACAGATACCAACAATCACTGTCCAGAAAATATATACGGTATCCCTACTGTCTTTGATGGCAGTTCTGAAACGCACAATAGAAAGCGCACCAACCATACCGAGAGAAAGAGCAATATTGTTGCCGATAACCGTCATAACTGTTCCGGTAAGAACGGTAAGCACCACCAAGGATGCATTGAATTTTTTACTATAAATCGTGCCCCGGTGAGTAATGTAGTAAGAAACAAAAATCAAAAAGCCGAGAACAGCTGCCATAGAGATATGCAGTGCAACCGTACCGATTTGCAGTTCACCGTTTGTTTCAAATAATTCGAAAAGTTTATCTTTCATTTGTTTTTCCTCCTATATATGTGTTTGGTATGCGTTTTGTCTTGCCAAAACGTATTTGCTTATCGAAAGCTCACTTTTATCCGTACTGTTTATAAGTTCTTTTAGGTAGCCAAGCAGAAAACCATTGAACTTAACCTCTAAAACCACGTCATAAGGGTCAAGTACGGGATTCATATTCAAATTGGGATTGAAAAGATCAAAACTGCTTTCAGTGGAAACGATTTTATTATCAAAGGTGATACGAATTTTATTTTCCTTAGCAATAAAGGCTTTGCGGTTGTATTCAACAATCGTTTTAGGTCGGTAGCACCGATACTGCATCAACCCGTACATCTCAGCAGCAAAAGATTCTGTATAATTAAGTAAAACCGAATAGTCCCCTGCAATCAACCGCTTTGCATCTTCTCTCGACACCCTGAGCGAACGCTTCATTTGCTGTGCACCTTGCTTTTGTTTGAGTTCGAGCATAGCATAGCTGGCAGAGGGGTCGTAACACCGTAAACGTACCTTTCTTCTAAGTTCCACGCCTGCCTGTTTTTCTTGATAGTCGTCATCAAACGGCGTGTCAAAATACAACGAACGGATCGTATATCCGTGGGTGCCATTGTGTGGATCGCTAAGCATAACCTGTTCGACTTTATGACTGAGTTGTATGAAATCCGCAACCGATATTAAAAACTTCTTTTCTTCACGCAATACCTTATTCAAAAAATCACCTCACAAAACAAAAACCGGCTGCACCAAAAAAGATGCAGCCGGTCGATCATACGATTTTCGCTTAGACACCGTAGCTTTGCGTCCTTGTCTTTCAACAAGTTTGCTAAATAAATATATTACCATTATACCATTTAATCCCTAAATGTCAACATGTTAATGCCACAAATTTATCAAATACACGAAGAACTGCCCCTAAATTTTAGGCTTCGTTCATTTTTGTATTTCAGTTATAAATCAATTCACTAATCACTATCTCTGTAGCCATTTGGCGAATATTGTTCATCCGGCGTACCCATTCCATTTGATTTTCCGATTTTAGTTGTTCGGTAATACCTTCCGTTAGCTTGAACTGCTTAATTAAAGTTTCAAACATTTCCTCAGCTTGAGAATTTATATCATATAGATATGAATTGAGTTTAAATTCTGCTTGAAGGCGGTTATAGGTGGCTTTGCGGTGTTGTTTTAGATAGTTCAAATGCCGCATTCCCCATACACCAATTTCTCTTTCTTCTTCATCGGGAAGTTTCTGGCAGGGGATATAATAGTCGCCTTGCAGTTCATACCAAAGACCGTTATTTTCATCGTATATAATCTTTTCCATAATCAAGCCTCCTGATAGACAACTTTAAATTTCTTTTGCTTTGAGCGGATAACCTTTAACAGAACTTCATCCAATGCATCCGTACACTTGCCATCCTCAATGAGTGAGTTACGCATTTCGTTCATACACTTCACAACAACCCTGCGCTCAAAATCATCGAGAGCTATATAATATTTCTTTTCCCTCATAACATTCACTCCTTAAGCAAATCCACAAATGGCGCTTCATCAGAAACAAAGGTGTCGTAGGTGAAGTCGGCGCCAAGACGAAAACCCATTATAAAGCTATCAAGGTTGGATTCACCATTTACTACACCCCAAGCATTGACAAACTCAAGGAATTTCTTTTTGCTTTCGCCCGAAAGATTCTCGGTGAGATATCGTAACTTTAATCGTTTTCGTAATCGTATCTTACATATCTTTTCTCACAAAAAAATACAAGCAGCTACTTCTTAAGTAACTGCCTGCATATTTTATTTTAATTTTTTCTTTACCCCAACTATTGACATTGAGCCGAAATAACAAAAGCACCCATCCGAAGATAGGTGCTTGACATTTACTGTTCTTGTGCTAACAGACGAATGTGTAACTACATCCTACCATCGGTATTGCTTATCCCCGCCTGGTATGTAGTGATACATACTTTCCATCTGTTTGCCTATTCATGAAGCAATATGTTATTAAGTTTGGATTTATTTTAGCACATAAATTTGCGAGTGTCAAGTATAAAAGTGTAATAATTTGTCTGTTTTTGAAAATAGCGATTTTAAATATGCTAAATTGCCCTTTCTTATAGAAAAATATGCCGTTTTGACGATTTAAAATCTCCTATTGCTTTTTGGAGATCAAAGATCACCGTATCAGTTACTGCCCAACAGCGTTACAACGCACTGTAACACGGCTGGCTCCACCGGGAGTGCAAGTATAGAGAGATAAATCGAAACCACTTGTAATCATTTCTTGCGTGGCATTCTTTGGCAATGTTTCTATAAGTACCACTTCGTAGTGGTGCGCTGTTCCACTTACATCGGTAAACACAACAACATCACCCGCTTGTAATTCCGATAATCTGCCAAAATGCGACTTGTAATTATGTGCGGCAATTACAAAATCCTTTTCGTAATATGTTCCGTAATAATGACACGGTGCTTTCTTTAACTTTGCATAGCTCCAGTCTGTCAAAACAGGCAATTCTAAATCTAAAACAGGAATCGAAAGAATGCCGATACACTCATAGCCATCTACTTTTACTGTGGCCATTTCCGCAGGCAGAAACTGTTCCGGTTGTTTTTCTTCGATAATGCTTTGTATATCTTCAAGAAGATCCTGGGCGATATCTTCTGCGTTTTCATTCTCCCACCGATTGTATGCTACGAAGCCGACAGAACTCAGTATACAACAAACGCCAAGGAAAACACAAATTACACCTATCCATTTACGCATTTGTTTTCCTCTTTTTCTGCAAAAGTACAATACCGGCGGCAATTAAAAGCATACCGCTAATAGCAAGCACGGGAATCGGCCATGTTAACTGACCGGTTTGTATCAGGGTAGAGGTGTTTGTAACGGTGAAAGTATATCCGTTTTGCTTATAGGTCGCAGTAAAACCTTTTGGCACGTCCACCTCTTTGACACTATATGCATCGCTTTCAGGCATATCGGTGTAAGTTACTTGCCAATTGTTTTGCACGTTAAGGGTTGCTGTTTTGACCACATTTCCGTTTCTGAGCAGTTGAACCGTGACACTATCCGTCGCCTCGGTAGATGCATCCGTATTCCACACCTTTTTTATGGTGATGGAAGTGAGTCTTGCAACTTCTGTTTTGGGGGAGGCGTGTACATCATACACATAGCCTTCAGCGTTTTTGCCGGGTACCGTTACCATAAACGGCGTGCAGGGAGCAAATCCTTCCACAGCACCCGTTTGCCTAATGAAATATAGACCTAATGCAAGCTCCTTACAGGTCGCCGTTCCATTATTATCGGTGTTTATTTTGATAGATGATACATTTTGTTCTAAAACATAGGCATCCAATTTGATTGCAAGGGACGGATCATCAATGTTAATTCCGGAGTTTTCAAAGGCATCGGTGTAAACGTAGCTTAAATTTCCATTCGTATTCATACGAACTGTTGCCACATAATACACGCTAAGCTCTGCACCGACT